>JAZQHW010000092.1:0-4661 GCA_045540795.1 Faecousia sp.
TTTGGACATAGAAATACCCCCATAAGAAACAGTTTTTCTTTTTCACTGTCTCTTATGGGGGTAGCATATCACAGACATCTCCGCACCAAACTGTGCAAACATTGCCGTTTCTAAGTTGAGCATTGAAACAAGCGCGGCTGACAGGCTGACGATCTTTGCCGTGGACATAATGGGACTTCCCATAGATCGGTATTTTACAATATCCACAATTGCGTGAATGGTAGAGTAGAATGTAAACAATGCCATCACATAGATCATCACGCCGGGATAATCATAGCCCCTTTTCTGATACAAGATCATCAGCACCGCTCCGCTTAAGGATAAATTGATCAGCAGCAAAATATACGCACAGATCCGTGACCGCTTCCATTCCCCTAAAACACTGGTTCCAATCTCATTAATGTGAACATAACGGACTAGAAGGAAACGCATTACCGCCATAATCACATAGTACACCGCCAACACCATAAACCAGTAGCTTTCCACCATATACCACGACCACAGATTGATACCCACATACAAAAGACTAATAAACAGTGATAAATATAAAGAGATCTTTGTCCGGAACACAGCATCTGTCATATATCGGTTTCCAACGGGATTTTCATAGATCGTTTCCTTGATTTGTTTATACCGTTTTGGCAGTACCATCACGCAAAATACCGTTACCACACCCAGCGTATAAAAAGCAAGGACATAAACAACATATGCTATCACCTGCTGCTCCCAGCCACTTAAGAAAACCGTTGTCAAAAGCACAGCACTGATAACACTCAGAACTGCCATCAGCCAAATTGGTGGAAACAGTAATTTCTTTCCAATTTTCTTCCAATCCATCAGTTACCTCTTGATCCGCACTTTAAAAGTGCTGCCTTCTCCGTAGACACTTTCTACACCGATCTCACCGTTTAGGATATCTACCACTCTTTTTACCAGTGCCAAACCAAGACCGTTGCCCTGGGTTGCATGGGACGTATCTCCTTGATAGAACTTCTCAAAAATATGCATACCGGTTTCCGGTTTCATACCGCAACCGGTATCTCTGACGGATACAACGATACTGTCGTCCTCCGTTTTTAGTGTGACACCAACAGTACCGCCCCTGGGTGTAAACTTCACCGCATTGGAAATCAAATTGTTCCAAACGAGACCCAGTAATTCCGGATCGGATTGGATGCGAATATTCTCTTCCATATCCGTTTCGATATTCAGTTCCTTCCGTTCCCAGGCATCCTCAAACTGCAAAAGCGACAGACATAGCTGTTCCCCTAAGTCAAACTCCTGGGTTTGGGGAAAGATCTGCTGATTTTCTAATTTGTTCAGCTTCAGTATATTGGTGATCAGCTGCGCCAACCGGCGGGCAGCCTCTGAAATTGCTTTGGCATAATCATTCTTTTCTTCTTCCGTAATGCCGGGTTTTTGGAGCATTGTGGCATAATTCCCCATAACAGCCAAGGGTGTTTTCAGTTCGTGGGACACATTAGCAATAAAGTCTGTCCGTAAGGTTTCCGTACCGGATAATTCTTCAGCCATTTTATTGATCGCGTCACCAATTTGATTAAACCCCTCAGTACCGGCTCCGTGGATAGCAGGAACGCGGGCAGAAAAATCACCCTGCATAATCTTTCCTGCAGCCTCGGTGATCTGCTTAACCGGTCGATCCACAGTGATCTTACGACGAAAATAATCAGCACTACCAAACAGAAATGTAATCAAAAGCACATTGCCGAAAGTCAATTTTGCAGCAACCGCAATATTGTCCGCATCAAAAACAAGTCCCATCGAATCCGCAAGTACATTCAAAAAAAGCATCATACAGCAGCCAACAGCAAATCCAACTGTCAGAAAAAATACGATATAGTTGTTCACCGTTTTCAAAACCTGCCGAAAGGTAAGCTTTTTCATTTGATCACCGCCTTGTAGCCCAAGCCGTGAACTGTTTTGATCTCAAAGTCATCACATTCCGCCAGCTTACTGCGCAGCTTGGTCATATACACATCCACCGCCCTGGGTGCGGTGTCCGTATCAGCATCCCAAAATTCATCCATCAGCTGCTGCCGGGTAAAGGTTTTCTTGGGATAAGACAGAAGCTTATAAAGAATATTAAACTCCCGGTTAGTAAGAGGGATCTCATCACTTCCCAGTATTGCGGTGTGCGCATCTACATCCATGGAAAAGCTGCCTACCTCCAAAGTTCGGGAGCTAGCGATCTTTGCCCGTCGCAAAAGCGCACCGATCCGCAAAAAAAGTTCATCCAGATCAATAGGCTTTACCATATAATCATCCACACCGATCCGGTATCCCCGCTGCTTGGCAGCAAAATCATCCCGGGCAGACATAAACAAAATAGGAATATTTTCGTTAAGGGAGCGGACAGTCTTGGCAAATTCAAAGCCGTCAGCACCGGGCATCATAATATCGGATATGATCAGGTCAAACATTGTACCATACATAACGTCATAAGCATCGTTTGCATCCAGGCAACCGGTTGCCTGATAGCCACTGCTGTTTAAAAACGCACACACTGTACGATTCAGATCCTTATCATCTTCCACAACCAAAATCTTAAACATAAAAACACCCCCGGAGTATACTGTGATGATTATATATCATAGCAGGCAAATGTTAAAGTTTTGTTTCTGTTTTCTTGTTTATGCAAAAAAGCAGGAGCGAACTCCTGCTTTTTGTGCTTTTATCCATTTATAAGCTTTTCGCTGAGCTTCAAAATCTCAGGAGCGTATTTTTTCTTGCGGTTATTCAAGATTTTCTTATAGATGGGATAGGTGCTCAGTGTCATACCCATTCCCACAATACCTACAGCAATACCGGGGACCATAGCATTTGTCAAGCCAATGATCGTACCGATCTCCGTCATAACAAGGCTCATACCGGCACCCATAACAATTGCCCCGAAAGAACCGTATGTGTATGCAAATACATTTGCAGGCTTCTTGACCTTAGCATCCAATGCTTTCAGTTCATCCAGCTCGGTGTGCTTGGCTTCTGTGTACTGGGTGCGGATCTTCTGCACCAAAAATTCCTGATCGTTATTAGACATAATCATTACCTCTTTCCTGTTTTGTATAGGTGCATTCTACCGCACCCTGGTTTCCAATTCTTTTGCGTAATGTTTCTGTTTTATTAATTTTGCTTTTAATATCAAATGCCCGATCATTCCTTATTCTTTCCGGAAAGTCTTGCTTTCGCATCTTCTAAAGATTCACCTTCCCTGGCAAAGAGTACCTCAACGCATTTGTCAGTTACTTTACCAAACCCCTCCACGACAGCGTTTTCCATTTTCTTATAGCCGCCCACAACACCGTTTTCGATTTTCTTGTAGCCTTCCACTACCTTTTGAGCAATCTTCTCATTGGTTTCCACAAATTTTAACATATTGCGATCTCCTTTAATTTTGATTTACAGCCATATTCTAGCCTGTCAAGTTTTTCATATAATTTCTAAAATGTTTGAGAATTATTAATTTGAAAAAATTTTGCGCCAACCTGTTGACATTGTAAACAACTTGTGATACGATGTGTTTACAAAGTAAACAAGGAGGTGATCCAGTGGAACATCTGACGCCAAACGAATGGTATGTAATGGAATGTCTGTGGCAAAACCCCAACTGCACCGGGCGGGAAGCTGTAGAGTTTCTTAAGAAAACTGTAGGCTGGTCCCGGTCCACAACCCTTACGATGTTACGGAGAATGACCGAAAAAGGAATGATCGCCTGTCGAGAAGAAAACAGTCTTTTGGTCTATACCTCCCTTTTGGACCGGGAAAAAGCAACCTGTCAGGAAACGGACAATTTTCTCAACCGGGTATACCAAGGCAGTATCAGTATGCTGCTAAGCGCTGTTACCCGCCGGTCTCAACTGACCAAAGAGGAGCTGGATAATCTATACCGCATTTTAGAGGAGGTGGAGACCCGTGACTGAATGGATCGCCACATCCTCCGCATTGATCCTTATAGTCCTTGGATTACGGTTTATCCTATGGGGCAAGCTGTCGCCCCGGTTGCAGTACAGTCTTTGGCTTTTGGTGCTGGTACGGTTGCTGCTTCCCTTTTCCATTCCCAGTAGTGTGAGTATTATGAATGTAATATCGCAGGACATTCCGGTCACTACACCAACAACACAGGTTTCTCCAACAATGCCAAACACTACCATCACCCCATTGCCGCTTCCCGGAGATGTGATCGCATTGGACGCCACCACTACCAAGACAGCACCGGCATATCTTGCTTGGTATCTGGGAATGGTGGTGATCGCGCTTACTTTGACGCTTTCCAACTTGCATTTTTATATCCGTTTACGGCGTACCCGGGTACAAGTCTCACTAAAATCGATCCCCTTACCGGTATACCGGACCTGCATTGTTAAAACACCGTGTTTATTTGGGATCGTTCAGCCTGCTGTTTATTTACCTCCGGACATAACCGATCCGCAATACCTGCATCATATTCTCACCCACGAACTGGCACACAAAAAACAGCTGGACCACATTTGGGGGTTAATGCGCTGCCTTTGTCTGACCTTGCATTGGTACAATCCACTGGTGTGGTTTGCTGTACATCTTTCCAGAAAAGACAGTGAGCTTGCCTGTGATGCAGCGGTGATCCGTATATTGGGTGAATCTCAGCGGCAGAATTATGGCAAAAC
>JAZQHW010000093.1:0-4305 GCA_045540795.1 Faecousia sp.
GATACACCTCGCTGATACCGAGGTGCTTGGCAAGCTCCACATTGGAAAGGGTCGGGTCTTGTATATGCGCCTCTATGTATTTCATAGCGAACGCCAGCTGATCTGTGTTTTGATCGCTTGGGGACATAAGCTGATCCAGCAGATCGTAAAAGGTGCTGTATATTTTCATCTGACTTTCGTTACGCAGAAACAGCCGCTGCAGGGTCTTAAAACGCTGTAAGTGCGCCTGGGGATCCTCAAGAGGGAGAACCGTTATTTCCTTACAATCAAGGCCTTTGCCTAAAAAGTTGATAACGGGAAACTGCCCTTCGCTGTCACCAACCAGGCTGTAAGAGCTGCCTTGTGGTAAGAAGATTGCGTTTCTTTGATTGCTAACATATGTTTTCCCGTTCATCGTATAAGTAATTTGACCGCTCATGCAAAAGACGATTCCAAAATACCGACGGCTTTCCGTTTTAAAGGTTCTTCCTTTTTGGGAATACACGACCCTTGGCTGCCGAATACCGGTTACAACCAGCTTGTTGAAAGAAAACATAAATATCACCCAAAAGGATTATATCAAAAATAGCAATAAAAAGCAACGATATCCTGCATAACAGTATCAGAAATGTCACTTTTGTATCAGTTTTCCCATTGTCTTCTCTGTATAACGATTCTATAATAAAGAAGAGATGAGGCGTTTTTAATACACAAGCAAAAACGCTAAGCGCAGAAATGTTTATACGGACATACTCTTCCTTTTCGGAGGATGTGATATAATATGGCGGAAATAGTGCGCTCTTTTCACAACCACGCACTTTGCGGACATTCATATAGGGAGAAGCAACAGTGAAGCATTCTATTTTGCTGATTGGACAATCAAATATGGCAGGTCGCGGCTTTGCAAATGAAGTGCTGCCGATTGAAAACAAAAGTCTTTTTGTTCTCAGAAACGGTCTTTGGCGTCCGATGTATGTGCCTGTTAATCCTGATAGAGTGACTGCGGGAATCAACCTTTCTGAAAGTTTTGCCGACCTGTATGCCCGGGATCACAATGTGCAGGTGGGCATTATCCCCTGCGCCGATGGCGGCTCCAGTCTTGACCAGTGGGCAGAGGGCAGCATTCTCTTTGACCATGCCTGTTATATGGCAGAGCTGGCCTCCAGGACCTCAAGTATTGTTGCTGTGCTGTGGCATCAGGGAGAATCGGATTCCTCTGCAGACAAAGCGCCCTTATATGAAGAAAAGCTGCGTTTGATTCTGAATGCTTTCCGCAAACGGCTGGGCTTGGAAGATGTACCGTTCCTGCTGGGCGGTCTTGGGGATTTTCTCGTGCAGAATCCCGATCCCGTCAGATGCGAAAAGTTCCGGGATTATGATATGGTCAATCAAGCGCTTGCGCGCATCGCCGCAACAGAAAAAGCTATTGGCTTTGTTTCCGCCGAAGGGCTTGTAGACAATTCGGATTATTTGCATTTTTCCGCCCAGTCTCTGCGCACCTTCGGTGATCGATATTACGAGGCTTTCTTAAAATTGGAAGACAAAACCCGTGTATTTGAGGAGAAAACCACTGCGGATGCGGGCATAAAAAGCGGTCTTGAAAATCTTTAACAACCGGAGGCGAATGTGATGAAACTATATATTTTTGGCAGCTGCTCGGGTACTGAGCCATTTCCCCGGCGGCATCACACCGCCTGGGCGTTGGAATGCACGCAGCGGCTGTATTGGTTTGATGCCGGAGAAGGTTGCGCCCATACGGCTCATATGATGGGTGTTGATCTGTTGACGGTTTCGGATATTTTCATCTCCCATTCCCATATGGATCACGTAGGTGGATTGCCGCATCTGCTGTGGACGATACGGAAGCTGACCAAGCGGTTGAAGAGGCAGCCGAAATATCAGGATATCACGGTATACTCACCAAATGCCGAGAGCTTTGGCGGTGTGATGGCGATGCTGAAAAATGCAGAGGGTCAGTATAAAAACGCCTATGAAACCAAGTTTGTCCAAGCCAAGGACGGCATCCTTCTGAAATCCGAAACCGTTACCGTAACGGCAAAGCACAATTTACATATGAAGCCAACGGACGAAGGGTATCAATCCTTTTCTTATGTGATCGAGGCAGAGGGAAAGAAAATCGTATATTCCGGAGACGTTGCCTCTGTGGAGGAGCTGGACGATTTGATCGCAGACGGCTGCGATGTACTTTTGACTGAAACCGGTCATCACGATCCTGTGGAGCTTTGCGAGCATATGAAAGACAAGCAGCTGGGACACCTTTATTTTCTGCATCACGGCCGCTTGATTTTGCACCATTACGATGACGTGTCAGCGCAATGCCGGGCAATTATGCCCAATGTAACCCTTTGCAATGACAAAGACATCTTCGAACTATAAGGGGCTTTGCAATGGATCTGACGAAAACACTAAAGAAAATCGATTGCCACGTACATCCGCAGTTTCCGGGTGGTCCTGAGCGTATGCGTGGCGGCACCTGGCCGACACCGGAAAGGGTTCGGGAGGTTTACGATACCCTGAATATTGAAAGCGGTGTTTTGATGTCCTGCCTGGCACCGGAGCATATGCACGATCCCATTTCCTCACGGGATGCCCAGGCTATGCACGAGGCATATCCTGAAACCTTTCCCTGGTGGTTTTGCGCCCTGGATCCACGAATGGCTTGGAACAGTAAAAGAAAAGTGCCGGACTATTCCTACTATATTGACTTTTACCGTGAGCGCGGAGCCCGGGGTGTAGGAGAACTGCAAGCCCATATGATGATCGACGACCCCCGCGCCCTTGGTCTTTTTATGCACTGCGAAAAAAAGAACGTTCCTGTAACCATTCATTTTGGCGAGCCGGATGCGGGTCAAGGTTTGATCGATGATATGGGCCTTATTCGTCTTGAAAAAGTGCTGCAGCAATTTCCGGGACTTACCATTTTGGGGCACGCGGCATCCTTCTGGTCTGAGATCAGCGCGGACGTAACCGAGGAAACACGGCATACTTTTGTAAAAGGACCCGTCGTCCGGGAAGGACGTATTGCAACACTGCTGCGGAAATATCCCAATCTTATCTGCGATATTTCCGCAATGAGTGGCTACAACGCACTGTCCCGGGATCTGGAATATACCTACGAATTTATTGACGAATTTTATGAGCAGATCGTATTTGCAACCGATATCAGCTCTGAGCATACCATCGCCAAGTCCTCCGTCCTTCTGACCGATCTGCTGGACGAGGGCTATCGTTCAGGCAATATCAGTGAAAAAGCGTATCGCTGTATTTGCCGGGAAAATGCGTTAAGACTTCTGGAAAATCAGATTTGAAAATAAACCGTGTAAAAAAGGGTTCACGCAAACCTATCAGAGTTCGATTAAAGAAAGGAACATAGTATGCGTCGTTATCAACTTTTAAAGGAAGCGGTATTTGCAAAAGAAGGCGAGCACTACGCTCCCGTGACGTTGCCCCATACCTGGAACGCTCTGGACGGTCAGGATGGCGGTGGCGACTTTTGGCGTGGCACAGGCACTTATGAGATCTCTCTGCCTGACCCCACAAAAGGCAAGCGCCAGTATATTGAGATCCGGGGTGCCAATCACGTAGCAACGGTTTGGTGCAACGGTCGTGAGCTGGGTTCCCACAAGGGCGGTTTTTCCACCTTCCGGTATGAGCTCACCGAATCTATGAAGGAAACAGGAAACACCCTGAAGGTGGAAGTAAGCAATGCTGTGTCCAATATCTACCCCCAGCACGCGGATTTTACCTTCTTCGGCGGTATCTACCGGGATGTGTATTTTGTGGAGGTGGACTCTGCCCACTTTGACCTTATGAAGCACGGCACAGAGGCTGTGTTCGTAACCGCCTATTCCGGCGGTGCTACCCGGGTGGATATGTTCCCTGTAAACGCAGAAGGTTGCCAGATCCGTCTGGAGCTGCTGGACAGGGACGGCAATTCTGTTTTTGACACAGTTGTGGATGCGGAAGCGCACACCCATATTGACACAGTAGTGAACGCGCCACATCTTTGGCACGGCGTTGAAGATCCCTACCTGTATAGTGCCCGGGCAACACTGCTGCGTGGAGAAACTGTGCTGGATCAGGTGCAGGTGACCTACGGTTACCGCAGCTACCGTGTGGATGCTCAGTACGGTTTCTTCCTGAACGGAAAGTCCTTCCCTCTGCACGGCGTGTGCCGCCACCAGGACCGCCAGGACAAGGGTTGGGCGATCTCCAGGGAGGATCAGCTGGAGGATGCCACAATGATCAAAGAGCTTGGTGCAAATACGATTCGCCTTGCCCACTATCAGCACGATCAGTATTTCT
>JAZQHW010000094.1:0-4099 GCA_045540795.1 Faecousia sp.
AGAAACACCACAGCTATCTATTGGCAGCATAAAAAGACTTCCGGTAACCCAAAACAGGTCACCGGAAGCAAGAAAATTTTTATTTTATTTCACTGTCTACTTGACGGGGTGCAGTTCATTTTTTGTCACGGACCTTTATTATATTTGCGCGCCGCCCCATTCCACGACAGTGAAACCCGTGCGATCCGGTGCTTCCAAATCCTGCTCCGGAATTTGCACAAAGGACTCTAACCGCTGCCAGGTCATAAACACACGGATCACGGTGTCCGGTGCAGGCGTAATGTCCAGCTGTGCCACATCAGTATAAGCATCCGTCTGGAATGCAATAGCATTATAAGGATTCTTCTCCATTTGGGGCAGCCAATATACAATGAACTCATTGGCTTCCCGGCGGGTCAAACCCAGCTTTTCCAATGCCTGCTCCAAAAACGCTGCCGTTTCTTCACCCTTTACACAAAAACCTTGGGTCATATCCCATTGGGAATTGATCTGCCCTTCCCAGTAAAGATAATTATAGGACTTGCCAGCTGCGTCAATAAGGGTTCCATCCGGTGCTGCCGTTACCTGCCAGCCGTTGCCGTAAGCAGGATAGGTGCAGGTAAGCTTGCCGTCCAACTGCAATTTCACCAAAACCTCTGTTTCATTTTCCGGGTACAGGTAGATCACCGGCTTATAAGCAACTCCCGGCTCCGGTTCCCAATTGCTTTCCTTCACTTCCAAAAAATCTGCCTCGATCCGGTTTCCTTCCCGCCAGGTGTTGGTGTATGTCACCTGCACCTGATCCCCTACGCACCACTGCCGGGGTAATTCTCCGTTGAGCTTAATGGTATAAGGCATTGGAATCGCAGATTGGGCAAAGAAGCAGTTTTCGTATATTTTCGTTATAATGATATGCTCAAAAAACCGATCGTTTTCCTTCTGTGCCGTATTGGGATCCAGCCACGGTTCTGTGTACTGCAAATGCCGCAGGTCTGTGGCAAGCTGCCATTTTACTGCGTTGACCTGTGCCGGGTAGCTCTCCATGATCCCGCCGGTATAGAAGATCTCCACCAAAGAACCCTCCTGCACATCCAGCTTTTCCAATCCGCTGATATTTGCATAGATCCGGTCTGCACTGCTGCGTTCCGGTTCTCCCTCCAAAGGCTCTACCAGCACCGCTGTATCATCTGCCTGGATGACCTTTGCGGTAAACCGCCACTGAATATTCTCCGCTTCCTTTTCCCAAAGGGCTTCTATGGATTTAAAGTTATCCGGGAACAGATAAACTGCGGTTTTATTGAAATCTCCATCCACCGTGAATCTTCGCCAGTTAACCAGCTTATAAGTCAACGACGTGTACCAGGTAGTACCGCCATTATCCAGCAAACCGGAAGGAATTGGGATCACCAATACTGCCACCAGCAGCAGGATCCCCAAGGCAATCAGCCAACCTTTCTTTTTCATAAACTACCTCCTATCACATAGACATAGTAGTTTGCCGTTCCCTGGCAGCCTGTTCCGTTATCGATCCACTTTGCCTGAATCTCATAAATATGACCACCAAAATTGGCATAAAAGGACGGCTCTTCCATGGTTGCCACCGGCTTCTGTGTTAATTCCTCAGCGTCCCAGCAGGTGATCTTCACTTGGGCAGGCTCTTCCTCCCAATGAAGCTTCACCAAAAAGCCAAGGGCATTGGTAGGTTCATATACACCGCTTTCCGGCACGTACGCAAAAACTGTTTCGGCATATTCTCCGTCTATGGTTACCGGCTTTAAGCTGTCCTTTGGTAAGGGTCGGCTGCCCTGGTCAGCGATCACAGCTTGGGAAGTCCCATCTTCCTGCTTTGCTTCCCAATTAAATCCACCCATTTGCAAGGGGTACTCCCCTAACGGGGTTATCAGTACACCGTCAGGCGGCGTGGTAAATTTAGGAAGCTGTACCGGCTCTATCACTTTTCCGTCCCAGGCAAGGTTGCCATCCAGATATACCCGCACATCCTCCGGTGTTTCCACCATAACCTTACGGTTCAGCTCCAGAATAATATGCCACTGCGCCATATCACAGGTGCCGAAGGCAGGCACTTCCCGTCCTATGAAAACGCCAAGCTTTTTATCTGCTGTCTGCTCCACACCTTGCACATCGTGCCGGACAGAGCCGCTGCCTTCCTCCAAAAGTACAAACATCAAAAGTTGATTTTCAAAATAGGCATCGTCATAAGCATCACAGGCATCCAAGAATCCCTCTGTGGTGTCTGAATATATCTCCTCTTTTCTTTCCAGATCGCAAACCGCTTTATTGGCAGCATAATAATCCTCCAGCTGCTGCCGGTTTTCAATGATAACGACCTGAGGAAAGCGTGCCCCATCCCGGTATCCGTCCGTACGGATATACCGGGCACGGTATTCCAAAGCAACAGGATCTGTAGGCGTTGCGATCTGTATACAGGTTTCTGTGGGTAATATATCCGGTGCAGTGCAGCCCGTCAACAGAACTGCCGCAGCCAGCAATATCAGAATTCTCATAACCATCATCCCTGCCCCTTTCATTGGATGCCCAGTAATACCTTTAATTCTTTCAGCTTTTCCGTATTCAGAGGGATCTGTGTATCCTCCCGGATCAGCTTATCTCCATTTAACCGGTATACCACCTCACTGCCATCTCCACGGATCAGACGAATTTGATAATCCTGTTCCCCCAATCCTCCTGCTAAGTCATCACCATTGGCAGATCCCTCTGCAAATTCTGAGACCGTTTCATTGGGAGCACCGGAAAAATCTGTATTACCAAAAAGGATCACTGCGATCTGCATAGCCTCCTCTGAATCCTTATAGATCCGTTCTTTTCCGTTGCCTGTCACCCGGATCTCAACACTGCCGGTATAAGAATAGGAGGATTCTATATGACCGATTCCGTTGGCACCCCCGGGTACCACCATCTCATATGCTTCATCTCTTGCAACACCGTTTCCTCCGAAAAAAAGTCCAAGCAAGCCTGCACACAGCACCAACGGCACAGAAAGTGCCAGCATTGCCCTCTGACGTTTTTTCCGTTTACGCAGTATTACATCACTTCGGCGGCGAATCTCAGTCATCCGCTGTTCAAAACTTCTCATAATAACAGCTCCCCTTCCTCTCCAAGGATGGTGCGAAGGGTATTCTTTGCACGGTATAAAAGATTGTACACCTGTTTTCTGCTCTTTTTTAAGATCCGTGCCACTTCATAAGGCTGCAGATCTTCAAAATAAACCAGATGCACCACAAGCCGAAGTTCCTCGCTTAATTGCTCCATTGCTTTATGGACAACACGCTTTCTTGTATCTGCCAATAGCAGCTCTTCCAGAGGCGGTTCATCAGCAGGAATTTGCATTGCTTCAGACAACTCCGCCATCTGCAGCTTCTGCTTATGCCGGATGTAGTCCAATGCCCGGCTGCGACCGATCATAAACAGGTATGTTTTCAAAGAAACCGAAAAGTTATACCGATGTTTACTTGCCACAAGCTGTGCAAAAGCATCCAATGCAAGATCTTCCGCGATTCCGTAATCCTGCACATAGCGATACAAGAAAAAGACCAGGCTGTCAAAATATTCTTTTACGATCTGTGCAAAGGCATCTTCGTCACCATTCAGGTAGCGGCGGTAGCTACTTGCGCCGTTATCCATATGGTATCCTCCTTAGATCCTTTCACTATTTATACGCTTAATCCAAAAGGATTGCTTATAATATACCATATTATTCTCTATAATAAAAGTCAACGACACTTGGGGCACGTTCCCTATATTCAAAAAAACTTGGTGCGTGACCGTAGGGGCGGATCATCCGCCCGTTACTCTGGTTTACGGGACGATGTGCCTCAATCGTCCCCTACAAATGCCATCGTACCTCTCGTAGGGGCAGCGTTCCGCTGCCCGCAATACCCGGTCATTCGGGACGGGCAACCCGTCCCCTACGCACGTTAATGTTGGTGCTGAATCGTACCGTTGCCCTGGTTTAAGGGACGATGATGGCATCGTCCCCTACGAATGCCATCGTGCCCCTCGTAGGGGAGGCGTTTTTGTCAAGAGCAACATAGGTAACACCCGGGGAAGAGACATAGGTTACAGTCTGCAGATGTGGCGA
>JAZQHW010000095.1:0-15377 GCA_045540795.1 Faecousia sp.
AAGTCCGGCTTACTGAATGTAAAGCTGTTGGGGCGGGGCTTTGCCTGGCTGGATACCGGCACCCACGAAAGTCTTGCCGAAGCCACCAACTTTGTTAAGACCCTGGAAGCTCATCAAAACCGTAAGATCGGCTGTCTGGAAGACATTGCCTACATCAATGGCTGGATCACCCGGGAGCAGGTAGAGGCTGTGATCAAAGTCTATAAGAATCAGTACGGTCACTATCTCCAGGATGTTCTGGACGGAAAATACGTGGATATCATTCACGACAAAAAGAGATTAGAGGAACTGAAAAAATGAAAAAAAGCATTATCGTAACCGGTGGTGCCGGTTTTATCGGAAGTAACTTTGTATTCCATATGCTGGGCAAGTATCCGGAATACCGCATCATCTGCCTGGATAAGCTGACCTATGCCGGCAACCTGTCCACCCTGGCTCCTGTAATGGAAAATCCCAACTTCCGCTTTGTAAAGCTGGATATCTGCGACCGGGCAGGTGTTTACAAGCTGTTTGAAGAGGAAAAGCCCGATATTGTGGTAAACTTTGCCGCAGAAAGCCATGTCGACCGTTCCATCGAGAACCCCGAGGTATTCCTGCAGACCAATATTCTAGGCACACAGGTGCTGATGGATGCCTGCCGGAAATACGGCATTGAGCGTTATCATCAGGTTTCCACTGACGAAGTATACGGTGATCTGCCCCTGGATCGCCCGGATCTGTTCTTCACCGAAGAGACCCCCATCCACACCAGTTCTCCTTATTCCTCTTCCAAAGCCGGCGCCGACCTGCTGGTTATGGCTTACCACCGGACCTTCGGTCTGCCTGTTACCATTTCCCGCTGCTCCAACAACTACGGTCCTTATCACTTCCCTGAGAAGCTGATCCCTTTGATGATCGCCAATGCTCTCAACGATAAGCCGCTGCCTGTTTACGGCGAAGGTTTGAACGTTCGTGACTGGCTGTATGTGGAGGATCACTGCAAGGCCATTGACCTGATTATTCATAAGGGTCGTGTTGGTGAGGTATACAACATCGGCGGTCATAACGAGATGAGGAACATCGACATTGTGAAGATCATCTGCAAGGCATTGGGCAAGCCCGAAAGCCTGATCACCTATGTTGCTGACCGGAAGGGTCACGATATGCGCTATGCCATTGATCCCACCAAGATCCATACGGAGCTGGGCTGGCTGCCGGAAACCAAGTTTGTAGACGGCATCCAGAAAACCATTCAGTGGTATCTGGACAACAAGGAATGGTGGGAGACCATCATCTCCGGTGAATATCAGAATTACTACGAAAAAATGTACGGCAACCGCTGATATTCTTTGATTTCAACACGCTAAAACCGATCCTGCCCAAAAGGCAGGATCGGTTTTTTTGTTTGCAAAAAAAATTTAATTTTTATTTTTCACATATTTTTTAACATTTTGTGCGTTTTATGCAAAAGTCATCCTGTATTTATAAACTTTTTTACACATTTTACCGATTCCCGGCTTGTTGAAAAGTTGACATATTGGGGATAATACGCTATAATGTCGATAACATAGGATAATTGCGTCCGTATGCACTTTTTACAGGGAATATACGCAAACGAGCGTGCCCTGTAAAAGCAAAAAAAGCGTTGTCCTATGGGAATTATTTAAAATTGCAGGTATTGGATTATGAGATTTTTTGTTACCGGTGTTGCCGGTCAATTAGGTCATGATGTAATGAACGAACTTCACCGCCGGGGTCATAACGGCGTGGGCAGCGATATCGCACCGCAATACAGCGGTATTCAGGACGGAAGTGCCGTCTGCACGATGCCCTATTCCCCTATGGATATTACCAATGCCGATTCCGTCACCGAGACCATCACCCGGGCAGATCCTGACGTGGTGGTCCATTGTGCTGCCTGGACAGCGGTAGACCTTGCGGAGGAACCGGAAAATCTGGAAAAGGTGCGGGCGATCAATGCTGCCGGCACCCAGAACATTGCAAATGTTTGCAAAAAGCTGGGCTGCAAAATGATCTATATCAGCACAGACTATGTCTTCGACGGTCAGGGTGATACCCCCTGGGATCCGGATTGCAAGGATTATAAGCCTTTGAATGTCTACGGTCAGACCAAGCTGGAAGGCGAGCTGGCAGTTTCCCAAACACTGGATAAATACTTTATCGTTCGCATTGCATGGGTTTTCGGCAAAAACGGAAACAATTTCATTAAGACAATGCTGAATGTGGGCAAAAAATATGACACTCTGCGGGTGGTTATGGATCAGGTGGGCACACCCACTTACACTTTGGATCTTTCCCGATTGTTGGTAGATATGGCAGAGTCGGAAAAGTACGGCTACTATCATGCCACCAACGAAGGCGGCTTTATCAGCTGGTATGACTTTGCCTGTGAGATCTTCCGGCAAGCCGGCTACACCACCAAGGTCAACCCGGTAACTACAGAAGAATACGGTCTTTCCAAGGCAGCCCGCCCCTTCAACAGTCGGTTGAGCAAGGAAAAGCTTTCCCAGGCAGGTTTTCAGCGTCTGCCCACCTGGCAGGATGCTTTGTCAAGATATTTAGAAGAGATCAAGGAGTAATAGCTATGGGACAGATCAAAGTTACCAAATGCCCCATTGAGGGACTGTATATCATCGAACCCGCTGTCCACGGCGACAACAGAGGCTATTTCATGGAGACCTACAGCAAGCGGGACATGGAAGAAGCCGGCTTGAATATGGTCTTTGTCCAGGATAATCAGTCTATGAGCGTCAAGGGTGTTCTCCGGGGTCTTCACTTCCAGAAAGAATATCCCCAGGGCAAGCTGGTCCGGGTGATCAAAGGCCGCGTTTTTGATGTCGCTGTAGACCTGCGTACCGGCTCTGCCACCTACGGCAAATGGTACGGCGTAGAGCTGACAGAAGAGAATAAAAAGCAGTTCTACATTTCCGAAGGCTTTGCCCACGGCTTCCTGGTTCTCAGTGACACCGCAGAGTTCTGCTATAAAGTGACTGACTTTTACCGTCCCGGTGACGAAGGCGGTTTGGCTTGGAACGATCCTGCCATCGGCATCGTCTGGCCGGAGCTACAGGGTGAATACCTTGGCAACGCCTCTGCGGAAGGCTATACCCTGGCAGACGGCACAAAGCTGAACCTTAGCGACAAAGATCAGAAATGGGACTGTCTGGAGGACACCTTCCATTTTTAATTACGCAAAAAAAAGAACAGAGACAAGATTGGAGATAGTGCCATGCAGCATATATTTATCGTGGGTTCCAAGGGAATCCCCGGTGCCTACGGCGGTTACGAAACCTTCGTGGACAAGCTGACTGAGTATCATCAAAACGATTCTGCACTGAAGTATCACGTAGCCTGCAAGGATACTGTATGCAAAGAAGAAATCTATCATAATGCCCGTTGTTTCCACATCAAGGTCCCCAACATTGGACCTGCCCAAGCCATCTATTACGATGTAGCAGCCCTTTCCGACTGCTGTAAGTATATCCGGCGCAACAACATCCAGAATCCCATTGTGTATATCCTCGCCTGCCGTATTGGACCTTTTATGGCACACTATGTCCGGAAGATCCACAAACTGGGCGGTGTTGTATATGTCAATCCCGACGGTCACGAATGGCTTCGTGCCAAGTGGCCCAAGCCGGTGCGTCAGTACTGGAAGCTTTCTGAAAAGCTGATGACCAAGCACGCAGATCTGATGGTCTGTGACAGCAAAAACATCGAAAGCTATATTCAGGAATCTTACGCTGCCTATTCCCCGAAAACCACCTTCATTGCTTACGGTGCCGAAACCCGGAAAAGCAAGCTGGCAGATGATGATGAAAAGCTGCTGAATTGGTATAAAGAGAAAGGTCTTACTGCCAAGGGTTACTATCTAGTGGTAGGACGCTTCGTTCCGGAAAACAATTACGAAACGATGATCCGGGAATTTATGACTTCCAAAACAGACAAGATTTTTGCGCTTATCACCAATGTTTCTGATAAGTTCCTGAATGAACTGGAAGAAAAAACCGGATTCCGGAAGGATCCCCGGATTCAGTTTGTGGGTACCGTCTATGATCAGGAGCTTCTGATGAAGATCCGTGAAAATGCTTACGGCTATTTCCACGGTCACGAAGTTGGTGGCACCAACCCCAGCCTTTTGGAGGCATTGGGCTGTACCGACCTGAATCTGTTGCTGGGTGTCGGTTTTAACCGGGAAGTGGCAGAAAACTCTGCCCTTTACTGGACCAAGGAGCCCGGCGATCTGGCAAAGCTCATCGAGCAGGCAGATACCTTACCGGAAGCAGAGATCCTTGCTTTGGGTGCGAAAGCCAAGCAGCGGATCGCGGATGCTTACAGCTGGCAGTTTATTACAGAGGAATACAAAAAACTGTTTCTAAAGGAGTAATTGAAAATGAAGCGTGTGATTACCTACGGTACTTTCGACCTGCTCCATTACGGACATATCAATCTGCTGCGTCGCGCCAAGGCGCTGGGTGACTATCTGGTAGTCGTTGTATCTACCGATGAGTTTAACTGGAACGAAAAACAGAAAAAGTGCTATTTTACCTACGAGCAGCGGAAAGCACTGCTGGAAGCTATCCGGTATGTGGACCTGGTAATTCCCGAAGAAAACTGGGAACAGAAGAGAACCGACGTTCACGAATATCACATCGACACCTTTGTTATGGGTGACGATTGGACAGGAAAGTTCGACTTCCTGAAAGAGGAAGGTGTGGAAGTTGTTTACCTTCCCCGCACCCCGGAAATCAGCACCACCCAGATCAAGCAGGATCTGAACAAATAAAAAGGAGCATATGGCAATGACCAATATGGAGCTTCTCCACAAGGTGGATATGGATATCGTAAAAGAAGTCATCCGGATCTGCGATGCCCACGGCTTGAAGTATTTTATGCTGGGCGGTACGATGCTGGGTGCGATCCGTCATAAAGGCTTTATCCCCTGGGATGACGATATTGACCTGGGTATGCCCCGGGAGGATTATGAAACCTTCTTGGAGCTGGCACCCCAGGAACTGGCACCCCATTTGAAGATCGTCAACTATCGCAACGATCCCAACTATATGTACTACATTACCCGGGTGTTGGATACCGAAACCAAAGTCATTGAAGAACGGATCGGCAATGACAACAAGTACACCAACGCCTCTATCGATATCTTCCCCATTGACGGCACTCCCAACAACAAGCTTCTGCGGAAGATCTACTTCTTCCGGGTACTGTACCACCGTGCGCTGATGTCTTTGTGCTATAAAGACTCCATTGACCGGAAGCGGAAGCGCAGCAAGAAAGAAAAGCTTCTTTTATGGGTGATGGAGCATATCCCTGTAGAAAAGCTTACCACCCCCTATAAGCAAAAATGTAAGATCGACAAACTTCTGCGGAAGCAAAAGATAGAAGGCGCGCAGTACATCGGCAATATTATGGGCGCTTACCGAACCCGGGAGATCGTCCCTGCTGACTTCTACGGTGAAGGCGCATACTATCCCTTCGAGGATATACAGCTGCGGGGTATGGCAAAAGCTCACGAGTATCTTACTTTCACTTACGGCGACTATATGCAGCTGCCCCCGGAGGATCAGCGAAAGACCCACTTCAAAATTTTGGAGATCCACGGCACTAAGGTAGCTGAAGAATAAATTGTAACACCAAGAGGATTCCGCTATGAAACTGGCTGTTTTGCTATCATCATACAATGGCGAAAAATATATCAAGGAGCAGATCGACTCCATTTTGGATCAAAAAGGGGACTTTTCTCTGGACCTGTGGGTTCGGGATGACGGTTCCACCGACAGCACCCCGCAGATCCTGGAAACATATGCCCAGGAAGGAAAACTGAACTGGTACACCGGTCCTAATTTGAAGCCAGCCAAAAGCTTTATGGATCTGTTACTCCACTGCCCCGGCTATGATTACTATGCCTTTGCCGATCAGGATGATTACTGGTACCCGGAAAAGCTGCAGGTTGGGCTGGATCTTTTGAAAGACTGTACCGGTCCTTCCATTTCCTTTGCCAACGCACGGCTGGTAGACGGCGCTTTGAATCCTTTGGGAAGAAATGTGTATAAGAACCCACCCCGGAGAGATTTTTATTCTCTGGTATACGGCTCCAATATCATCGGCTGCACGATGGTCTTGAACAGTGCGCTTGTCCGTCTGGCGCAGGAAAAGCCTATGCCGGCAGACTTGTTTATGCACGATTACTATATGCTGAATCTGTGCACACTATATGACGGCACTGTGGTCTATGATCCCAACCCGCATATGGACTACCGTCAGCACGGCGGCAATGTGATCGGTGCAAAATGGACCAAGGCAGATGCCTTGAAGGACCGTATCCGCCGGATCACCACCCCTGCCAAGGTATCCATTGCCACGCAATCTCAAAGTCTTTATGACTTGTATCCCCAAGCTCCCAGCAAGGAAAAGCTTGATTTTTTGAAACAAGTGGCAGAATACAAGCGCAACTGCTTTACTGCCCTGGCACTGGCATGTTCCCGTAAACCCCGGTGTAACAGTAAGAATATGGCAGTAACGATCCGGCTTTCTTATCTGTTGCGAAACCGTTAGTTTTCTGATTTTACCTCCACCGAAAGGAGCATTTTAATGCAAAATCTCTTAAAGTGGGCACTTTTACTAATTCTTTTTGCCCCCATACTGTTTTTATGCTTCAAACAGAAAAAATGGTATCTTTGTCTACTTTTTGCATTTACCAGTTTCCTGCCGGATCAATTCGCTCTGCGTTTACACGATTCCTTGCCATTAATTTCCGTTTCGCGTTTATTGATCCTTTTGGTGATGATCTTCTGGGTTTGGAACGGTATCAAACACCGCCGTTTCCACTTCCCTTTAAGCATCATCACTTATCTTGCTTTAAATCTGATTATTTCTATCATAAATCTGCAGTACAATTTTGGAGAAGTTAACCGCATTTTTCTGCTTGTTTTCGAACGGGTGTTTCTGGTCATCGCAGTTGCAGATCTGGTAGACGGCAAAGAAGATCTTTATATATGTCTGGACTTTATGATCCTTGGCTCTGTCGCTGTTTCTATCATTGCCATCATCCAGGCAATTTTCAATTTTGATATTGCCTCCGTTATGCATTGGGTCAAAACCACCGGCAGCGTCAAGATCCCTGACCGAATGGGTTTGGAGCGGGCTTACGGCACCTTCAATGCCATTTCTTTTGGTTGTTACTGTGCCTTTATGCTGCTGCCCATCTATTTCCGTATAGAGCGCACCGGCAAACTCCGTTACAGCGCCGCCTTTGCATTGACTGTGATTGCTATGATCTGTACTCTTACAAGAAGCGCATGGTTATGCTCCGCTATTGTTTTGTTTATCCTTGCAATTCTGCAGCGGAAGCGCTTCTTTAAGGCGATCCTTCCTGCTGCCGCACTGACCTTAATTTTATGCGTTGGTCTGTGTTTTGCACAGCCTAAACTGTATGCCGCATTTTTGGAAACAGGCAAAACCACAATCAATACTGTACTGTCTATATTCCCCACCAGAGCGCCTGCCCAGACAGACACGCCTTCAACGACACCAACCGGTTCCGAACCGGCAACAACCGCTACAGAACCGGCAACAACCGCTACAGAACCCACGCAAACTACGATCTCTACAGATCCCTCACAAACTATAGCTCCTACAGAGGTTGCAGACCCCACCGCTCCTGCTTCCAGCATTGTCATTACAAAGCAGCCGGAGTCTGTTTTGATCCCGGAGGGTCTTGTTGCAAGCGTTTCTTTTTCTGCTGAAGGCAAGGACCTGACCTACCAATGGTTCTACAAAAATGAGACAGACACCGTTTTTGAACCCACCGAAGCATTTAAGGGTCCGGAGTATGCTGTAAAAATGGACGGCAGCCGCAACGGGCGTCAGCTTTACTGTGTAATTACCGACACTTACGGCAATCAAATTCAGACAGATACTGTCACTCTGACCAGAGAGTCCGTGCCTCTGGAGATCGTAGAACAGCCTGTATCCATAACAGTTTCTGCCAACAAAAAGGCTACTGTTCAAGTTACTGCCATTGGCGACGATCTGACCTATCGTTGGTATTACGCCAGCAAAAACAGTAACGATTTCAAGCTTACGGAATCCTTCACCTCCAACGTGTACAGCATTCCTATGACACCTTCCCGGGCAGGCAGACAAGTCTACTGCGTCATTACAGACAAAACCGGCAGCTCCGTACAATCCAACACTGTAGTATTGAATATGGACCCCAAGTCCAGCAATAATATATTTGAAATTGATGAAAGTTTTGGCTTGAATCAGGACAACGCCCTGAATTCCCGGAATATGCAATGGTCTGCCGTAGAATATATGGCAAAAGAAGGGCAATTGTTATTTGGCTACGGATACGACGCCTACAACAACGGCAAACTCCATTATAAAGTTGAATATGCCGGTGAATCGGTATGGATTGAAGCTCACGCTATTGACGTAGGTTTGGTTTCCTTGTTTACAGAAAGCGGCTTGATCGGTTTCCTGACATTGCTGACTTTGTTAAGCTATATGCTGATCGTTTCCCTGGTCCGCAGAAGCAAAGGTCCCGAATTTGATTTCTGTAAGCTGACATTGCTTCTGATTCCTCTTTATTTGATGATAAACTATGCATCCTCATTCCTGAACAAGCCTATCATTTGGCTTTTGTTTGCTCTATTCTATGCGCACCAAAAGGTCAGCGGTTATCCATTGGATAAATGCATTCGCCTTTCCGCAAAAAAAGATTGATCACACCTGGAGATAATATTATGCACCAACCAATCGTCAGCATCTATATGTCGGTTTTCAATCATGAAAACTATGTTGTCCGGGCGCTGGACAGCATCCGGATGCAAAAAACCGAATATTCCTACGAGGTTTTTGTAGGGGAGGACTGCTCTACAGACAATACCCGACAGATCCTGAAGGAATGGGAGGCTAAGCACAATGACCCCCGGTTTACCATTTTCTATCGGGAAACCAATATGTACCGTATGCCCATCAATAACGGACGGGATCTGAAAAACCGTTGCAAGGGCAAGTATATCATCTGTCTGGAGGGAGATGACTTCTGGACAGATCCCTACAAGCTACAAAAGCAGGTCTCTTTCCTGGAAAGCCACCCGGAATACTATGCCGTTGCCCATAACTGCACAGTTGTGGGTGAGGATTCTCTGCCCAACGGAGAGCTGTATCCGGAATGTAAGGACGAAGCGTACACGATGCGGCATTTCTTCAGTGAAATTATGCCCGGTCAGTACACCACCCTGCTGGCACGGAACTATATGACCGATCCCAACATAGACCGCACACTTTTGGAACAACAGGGAGGTCCCGGTGACCGTCGGGTCTACTTTACCCTTTTATGCCATGGAAAGATCCATTGTATGCAGGAAACTATGAGCGCTTACCGCCATATTACTACCCACGGTACTTCCTTCAGCGCAACCTTCAAATATTCTTACGATAAAACCGAGCAGGAATTCCGGAATTATATGGAATACGCCTATCTTCTGAACAACAAGGCAGCCATTGCTTATACGGAAATGGTTTATTTGCGGAATATGCGTCATGCCAGACGCAAGGGACTTATTGACACCCAACGCTACCGGGAGGACAGTGCCCGGATCCGTAACCTTTTCCGGGCAAAGCTGCTGCTTCTGAAGCGGGATATCAATTACCGTATCTTCCACAAGAAGCTTTACGTATGAAATCGAGGAAGCTATGAACAATCATTCCAATTCCAACAAACTGACAAACGCCCTGGGCTGGAAGCTCCTGGAACGCTTCGGTGTCCAGGGTGCCCAGTTTGTACTACAAATTGTTTTGGCACGGCTATTGGATCCGGCACATTACGGTGTTCTTTCCTTAATGGTGATCTTTACTACCCTTGCCAACGTTTTTATTCAAACCGGTTTCAACACCGCCCTGATCCGGGCAAAGGATGTTACAGACGAGGATTATTCCTCCGTATTCTGGGTCAGTTTAGCCATTGCCGGCATTCTGTACGGTATCATTTTCTTGTGTGCCCCCTGGATCGCTATCCTTTATAAAACTCCAGAACTGGTTACTCCCCTGCGAGTTTTGGCATTGATGCTTTTGCCCGGTGCCTTTAACTCTGTCCAGCTGGCAAAGGTCAGCCGGGAGATGGATTTCCGGAAAGTCTTTATCAGCAACGTTGCCGGTATCGTCATTGCCGGCGGTGCCGGTATTGCCCTTGCAATTTTGAAAGCCGGTCTTTGGGCACTGGTGGCGCAAACGATGCTCAATGTCTGTGTCGCCTGCGTTGTAATGTTCTTCACTGTGAAATGGCGCCCCCTGCCTGTCTGCCGACTCTCCCGGGTCAAATCCCTCTTCTCTTTCGGCTGGAAGATCCTGGTTTCCAACCTTATTGACACCCTTTATCAGGACCTGCGCAGCCTCGTCATTGGTGTGAAGTACAACGCCAGCACCCTGGCTTACTATAACCGGGGCAAGAATTTCCCTCAGTTTATTATCACTGCAGTCAGCGGAACCGTACAAAGCGTTATGCTCCCGGCTATGGCAAAAAAGCAGGAGGATTCTGCCGCTGTTAAAGAACTCGCCCGCAACTCCATCACTCTCAGCAGCTATATCCTCTTCCCCCTGATGGCAGGTCTTGCCGGTGTTGCCACACCTATGGTTCGTCTGCTGCTGACAGAAAAATGGCTGCCCTGTGTCCCTTATCTGCAGATTTACTGCTTCTCTCTGGCTTTCAATCCGGTGCATATGTGCAACCTCCAAGCCATTAACGCTATGGGTCGCAGTGATATTTTCTTAAAGCTTGAAATTATCAAAAAAGCCATCGGTGTCACCTCTTTGGTGTTTGCCGTATTTTGCTTCGACTCCCCCATTGCCATCGCCCTTACCGGCGTGTTCACTACATTTACCAGTTGCTTTATCAATGCCTATCCCAACAAAAAGCTCATCAGCTATTCTTACATGGAGCAGATCCGGGATATGGTCCCCTCCTTCCTGCTCTCTGCAGCAATGCTGGGTGCTGTTTTGGCAGTAGAACTTTTGAAACTCCCGGATATTTTGACGCTTCTTGTGCAGATATCCGTTGGTATTGTATTTTATATCGCCACCTCCGCAATTTTTAAGCTAAGACCCTTTAGAATGCTTCTTAGCGGACTAAAAAGCAAGTCAGGCGGCAAATGATCCAAAGAAAGGATAATGATTATGCAAGATCTAAAAGGTAAAAAACTGCTGGTCATCGGCGGTGTTTTCCAGCACTGTAAGCTGGTAGAGGCTGCCCACGAATTGGGTGTTTCCGTAATCGTGGATGACTATCTGCCCCCTGAACAGGCACCTGCCAAGCAGATGGCTGAAAAGTACTATATGCACAACATCACCGATTACGATGATATTATCGCAATGTGCAAGGAAGAAAAGGTGGACGGTATCATCTCCACCTCTCTGGATGCCTGCCAGCGTCCTTATCAAGTTCTTTGTGAACGGATGGGTTTTCCCTGTTTCGGCACTAAGGAGCAGTATAAGATCCTGACTGACAAGAACACCTTTAAAGAATACTGCCGCAAAACCGGTGTGGATACTATACCCCAATATCTGGAAGAACAGTTCGCCACCCCGGAAAGCTGTAAAGAATCTGTAGAATTCCCCATTTTCATCAAGCCCTGTGACAGCCGTGGCTCCCGTGGACAGAGCATTTGCAATACTTACGAAGAAGCCATTGATGCCATCGCCTTTGCCAAAAGTGAAAGTGAAAGCGGTCAGATTGTGATCGAGAAGTATATGGGACAAAACAACGACTTCTCTATGACTATCATTGTAGTCAACGGAAAGGCTTATCCCTTCCGCACTGTTGACCGGATCCTGGGTAAATACGAGGACGGCTTGGATAAGCTGGCAGTAGGCGCTGCTATGCCCTCTGTTTTCACAGATCTCTATATGAAGAACGTCCATCAGAAGGTGGAACGGTTTATTCAGGAAGTCGGTCTTGTCAATGCTCCGGTATTTATGCAGGGCTTTGTAGACGGAGATACTGTCCGCTTTTATGATCCAGGACTGCGGTTCCCCGGCGGTGAGTATGAGCGTATGTTCCGCTTTGCCACCGGCAAGAATCTGTTCTACCCCCTGATCGAGTTTGCCCTTACCGGCTCTGTTTCCCCGGACTCCGTGGAACTGATGCCGGAGGATATCTGGATCAACGGAAAAACCGCCGCCCAGGTTCTCCCTACCCTCCGTGCCGGTACGATTACCCGGATCGAAGGTCTGGAAGAGATCCGAAACCACCCGGAGATCGTCAGTGTATTCCCTCAGTACCGGCTGGGCGATACCATCACCGAAACTCACAATGTCAAGCAGCGATTCTGTGAGATCGATGTGGTTTGCGATACCGATGCCCAAGCGGCAGAACGAATCCGCTGGGTCTATGACACATTGAAGATTTTTGATGAAAACGGGCAGGATATGATCGTATCCAGATTTGATCCCGATCTGTTCCTGGAACGTAATTCTTAATAAGGAGTGTATAATTATGCCAGTAGAATTTCTTTATCTGCTTATGGTATTTGCCATTGCCATTATAGGCTTTTCTGTGCTGAAGCGCCCATTGTATGAATGTATGCTCGTTGCTTTCCTGGCATTGGTCTTGGTTACCGGTACATGGGGTAACATTTGGATGTATATCTGGGATGCTTTAACAGAGCCCACGCTTTACGTGATCATCGTATTCGTCATCTCTGCATCTCTGTTGACAAAAACCACCGTCATTGATGACTGTATTTCTGTGATTATTTCCTTCTTTGGCAGACTCCCCGGCGGTGCCGGCTTTGTGGCTATCATCGGCAGTGCCTATATGGGCAGTCTGTCCGGCTCCGGTCCCGGCAATGTTGCCTCCACCGGTATGTTCACTATCCCCGCTATGAAAAAAGCAGGCTTCCCTCCCCACCTGGCAGCCAACGTGGAAGCCCACTCCAGCACCATGGGCAATATGATCCCCCCGGCAGGTATGATCGCCATTGCCTTTGCAGCTCTGGACACCCTGTATCCCAACACCTACACCATTTCTCAGTTCTGGACCCTGCTTTGGGGCATCGCTATTTGGTTCATCCTGCAGCGGATCATTACAATGATGCTGATGTGCCGCCATTACAAGGTCAAACCTATGGAGAAGGAAGATCTGCCGGATTTCTGGACAACAATAAAAAAAGGCTGGAAGGCAATATTCCTGCCCATTATCGTGTTCCTGCCCTTCTTCCTTACCAACCAGTTTGAAGACTTCTTCGCACAACAGCTGGGTGCCGGTAAGAGCGCATTTTCCAACAGCATTTTGCTGTTCCTGCCTTCTCTGATCGTAGTCGCGGCTATTTTCCTCTCCGGCAAAGAAGCCCGCCAAAAAATGCGGATGCCCTATCTGCAGGAATGTATCCAAAAGGGTATGAAGAGCCTGGTCCCCACCTCTGCTCTGGTTCTGTTTGCTTACTTCCTCAGCAATGTCTTTGTGGACATCAAGCTGGAAGTGGCGCTGGGAGAACTGATTAACAAGCTGAATCTGCCCCTGCTGGCACTTGCTTTGATCCTGCCGCTGTTCACCGCAATTCTCGGCTGCCTGATCCCCGGCTCTACCCAAGTCAAGATCTTCGGTGGTGTGATCATTACTATTCTGGCTGCTGCCGGCGGCAATCCTATGATCGCTGCAGCAATGCTGCCCTGTATCTGCGGCGCAATGCACGGCGTTACTCCCCCCTACTGCACCTGCGTGTATATCGCTATGGGTATTGCAGAAGCTGAGTTGAAGCCTACACTGACAAATAATATGATTTGGATCTCCATCCACTATATTCTTTCCGTTGTTATTCTTATGGGCTGGATCCCCCTTTGGGGTCTGGTAGGTTAAAGGAGGGTTTGTTATGCGTAAAAAGATTTATGATATCCTGCACAAAATCTACGGCATTTTAATGACTATTTCCTTCTTTGCCGGTATTCTGCCCATTATTCCCTTTATCGTAGCCGTGATCATCGGTGGCTCCACCGGTGAAGCCATTGCTCTGTTTTTGTATAATGAGTATTATAAGTGGGTAATTTTAGGTGCCTCCGTTTCTGTTCTCGTAGGTCTTGTGGCTATGTATGTAGGAAAAGAAGAAGGCTTGTCTGTGAAATCTGTAGGAAAGAAAAACGACGAACAGAAAGGATAAGCATATGGAAAAACAAATTCTTGTAACCCGCTCCTCTATGCCCTCTTTTGAGGAATATTGTCAGGAGATTCGAGAGCTTTGGGATACCCATTGGCTGACCAATATGGGTGTCAAGCATAAACAGCTCCAGGCAATGCTGGAGGAATACCTGGGTGCTCCCCATGTAGCTTTGTATACCAACGGTCATTTGGCATTGGAAAATGTCATTGCCGCCCTGGAGCTTCCTGCCGGCGGTGAAGTGATCACCACCCCCTTCACCTTTGTTTCCACCACCCATGCCATTTCCCGGAACGGACTGGTGCCGGTTTTCTGTGACATCAATGACCGGGATTACACTATGGATGCAACCAAGATCGAAGCGCTGATCACAGAAAAGACGGTTGCCATTGCCCCGGTGCACGTTTATGGCAACCTGTGCGATGTGGAAGCCATTGCAGCCATTGCCAAGAAGCACGATCTGAAGGTGATCTACGATGCTGCCCACGCCTTTGGCGTCCGCTATAAGGGTGTCAGCTCTGCCAATTTCGGCGATGCCTCTATGTTCAGCTTCCACGCAACCAAGGTGTACAACACCATTGAAGGCGGTGCCGTTACCTTCTCCGATGACCGGCTGGTGCAAGTTCTCAACGATATGAAAAACTTTGGCATCCGGGGTCCGGAAGCGGTTGCCTACGTAGGCGGCAACGCAAAAATGAGTGAGTTCCAGGCAGCTATGGGTATTTGCAACCTGCGTCACCTGGACGAGGAGATCGCAAAGAGGAAAGTGGTTGTAGAGCATTACCGGAAGCGTCTTTCTGGTGTGCCGGGCATCACCCTCTGCGCAGATCAGAAGGATGTCACCCCCAACAATGCATACTTCCCGGTGGTCTTTGACGGTTATACCGCCACCCGGGACGAGATCTTTGCAAAGCTGAAAGACAGAAACATCGTGGCAAGAAAGTACTTCTTCCCCTTGACCAACGATGTAGAATGCTACCGGGATCTGCCCACCGCCGGTGCGGATAAGACACCGGTTGCCAAGTACATTGCCGACCGGGTGCTGACCCTTCCTTTGTATGCCGACCTGTCTCTGGAAGAAGTCGACCGCATCTGCGATACCATTTTAGACTAAACACAAGGGCGCATTGCAAACTGAATGCAATGCGCCCTTGAACTATGTAACAGTAGGGGCGGATATTATCCGCCCGCGGGCAGCTGATAGCTGCC
>JAZQHW010000096.1:0-7871 GCA_045540795.1 Faecousia sp.
TACCGCCCTGTCCATTACCCAGGAGCCTACGGATATCAGCGTTCCTAATGGGGAAATGGCAACCGTCAGCTTCACCGCAGAAGGTGAAGGTCTGACCTACAAGTGGTATTTCAAGAATAAGGGAGTAAAGGGCTGGTATTTGACTACCGCCTTTACCGGCAACACCTATGCTGTTGCTATGAATGAAAGCCGTGACGGCAGAAAACTTTATTGTGTAGTAACGGATAAGTACGGTAATACTGTGCAGACAAAGACTGTAACCATTTCTATGATGGCAGAGGAAAATGTTCCGGCAAAGCCTGAAGATGAGGATATTGAGATTCCTATCTGATATGGAATATTATGTGCAACTCCCGGCAAAATGCCGGGAGTTGTTATTTTGTACGCAGGATTGCCATTTTGAAAAAAAGCGGTATAATGGGGAAAGTGGAGGTGGAAGATAATGAGCATTACGCAGATTAATGAAAACATTTATCGACTGACAATACCTTATAAGGATATTTTTACTACGGTATATACGATCCGTACCCCGGAGGGAGTTGCGCTGTTTGACGCTGCCAGTTACGATACCGATGCGGAAGAATATATCATTCCCTTTTTACAGACGGTGGGTGTAACGGCTGAGGAATTGAAGTATGTATTTGTGTCCCATAACCACGGTGACCACGCCGGTGGGCTGAAAGGCTTCCTGCCTTTTTATCCGGATGTGACGGTGGCTTCCCGGAGCCCGAAGATCCGTGACCGGATGGGCAGTGAGAGTCACCGGGTCATCGTACCCCAGGAGGGGGATATCCTTCTGGGAGCGTTGCAGGTGGTAACGATCCCCGGTCATACCGTCGATTCTGCAGCGCTGCTGGACCTGCGGGATCATACAATGGTCACAGGAGATTGCCTGCAGGTGCACGGCATTGTGGGCTCCCAGGATTGGGCGTCCAATATTCTCCATCCGGCGAAGTATCTTGCTGCCCTGGAGAAGGTGCGGAAGCTTCCGGTGGAGCAACTGGTAACTGCCCACGATTATTGTCCCACCGGCTACCGGGCAGAGGGCAGGGAAGCGGTGCTGAATATGATCGATAACTGTGAAAAACCGATGCGCCGGTTGCAAAAGCTGATCCTGGACAATCCGGAAATGGACGATTTGCAGATCCGGGAATTGTACAATGATACCCCCAATGCACCAACTATCCGGGAAGGTGTCGTGAGAGCAATGCGTGCAGCCATTTCTGATGGTAAAATATAGAAGTCGGCAGAGGGCTTTTTGAGAAGTCCTATGCTTTTGTCATTATGCACAAAAAGCCGGAGCAAAGGGAATGGGTGTGTTTACAGGACGCATAAATGTCCACCCAAAACGGATTTAACCGTTGACTTTCTCGGTAATGAGTGGTATAGTTAGCCTATCACAAGTGTTGGAAAAACACAGAAAAGGGAGAAGATTTGTATGAAAAAGTTATTGGCAATCTTTTTGGCAGCTATGATGCTGCTTTCTTTGGCAGCCTGCCAAACTGCTGAGCCTGCCGCTACAGATGCATCCACTCAGGCACCTGCTCAGGATACCACAGAGGGTGCAGAGGGTGCAGAGACTACTGCTGCTACCAATGCAGAGGGTGAGAAGTATTTGATCGGCATCTGCCAGTTTATGCCCCACCCCGCACTGGATAAGGCAACCGAAGGCTTTATTGCTGCTGTGGAAGAAGGTCTGGGCAAGGAGAATGTGCAGATCGACAATCAGAACGCAGCCGGTGAGGCTTCCAACTGTTCCACCATCGTTAACGGTTTGGTTTCTGCCAATGTGGATCTGATTATGGCAAATGCAACTCCCGCTGTAGCAGCTGCTTATAACGCAACAGAAACCATTCCCATCCTGGGCACCTCCGTTACCGAGTACGGCGTTGCTTTGGGTATTGAGAATTTCTCCGGTACTGTCGGTTCCAATGTGTCCGGTACCTCTGACCTGGCTGACCTGGAAAAGCAGGCACAGATGGTCATTGACTGGTGCCCCGAGGCAAAGAATATTGGTCTGCTGTACTGCTCCGCAGAAGCAAACTCCAAGTACCAGGTGGAAAAGGTTCAGGAGTATCTGGAAGGCAAGGGCTTGACCTGCAAGCAGTTTGCATTCTCCGATACCAGTGATTTGATGGCAGTTACCCAGGAAGCTGCTGATTTTGCTGATGCAATTTACGTTCCCACAGATAATACCGTTGCAAACAATGCTACCGCTATTGACAGCGTCTGCCGTCCTGCTAAGGTTCCTGTCATTGCAGGTGAGGCTGGTATCTGTTCCTCCTGCGGTATTGCAACCCTGTCCATTGATTACTACGATCTTGGTTATGCCACAGGTAAGATGGCAGTCCGTATCCTGAAGGATGGCGAGGACATCACCAAGATGCCTATCGAGTATGCACCTGAGGTCACCAGCCTGTACAATGAAGAGATTTGTACGGAGCTTGGCATCACTCCTTTGGAAGGCTACGCAAAGATGGAAGTCTCTGAGTAAAATCAAAAGGGGCAAGATGGAATTCCACCTTGCCCCTTTCGGTGCGTTTTGTAATCTAATTCGTTGGAGGATAATCCTATGGCAATCTTAATGGAGCGCCTGCTTAGTTTTGGCAATTCCTTGCCCGGTGTTCTGTCTCAAGGTCTGATTTGGGGCATTATGGCAATCGGTCTGTACATCACCTATAAGATTTTGGAACTGTCTGATTTGACGGTTGACGGTTCCTTCTGCACAGGTGGCGCGGTTTGTATCGTTATGATGGCAATGGGTCAGCCTACCTGGCTGGCAATGATATGTGCGTTTTTGGCAGGTATGATCGCCGGTTCTATTACAGGCTTTTTACATACTGTATGCAAGATCCCGGCAATTCTAGCCGGTATTTTGACCCAGTTGGGTTTGTGGACCATCAATATGTTTATTATGGGTCTGAAGGAAGGAAAGCTGATCTCTACGCTAACCATTCCTTCCCGAACCAGTAAGCCGTTGGTTTCCGCAATGTTCTTAAGTAAGGCGTTGGACGGTTCCAAGCCGTTCTATCTTTACCCACCGCTGGTTATGGCAATTATAACAGTGGTGGTGATCGCCATCCTGTATTGGTTCTTTGGAACAGAAAGAGGTTGCTCCATCCGTGCCACCGGTGCCAATGAGCATATGGCAAGAGCCCAGGGTATCAATACCAATGTCAACAAGATGATGGGCTTGATGCTGGCAAACGGTTTGGTAGCTTTGTCCGGTGCTTTGTTTGGTCAGTATAATGGAAATGCGGAGATCAATATGGGTCGTGGTGCCATTGTTATTGGCTTGGCTGCCATCATTATCGGTGATGTACTCTTTGGTAAACTGTTTAAGAACTTTGGCTTGAAGCTTTTGGCAGTGAGCTTTGGTGCGATTATTTACTATATCGTTATCCAGGCAGTGCTGACACTTTTGAAGGTGGACTCCCAGTATCTGAAGCTGATGTCTGCAGCCATCGTTGCTATTTTCCTGACGGTTCCCAATTTGAACACAGGTAAAATCCATACCAAGAAAAAGGAAAGGAGTGAGCAAAATGCTTGATGTCATTAACGTCCATAAGACCTTTAATGCAGGTACAATTAATGAAAAGCGTGCACTGCAGGGACTGGAATTGCATTTGGCACCCGGCGACTTTGTCACGGTGATCGGCGGCAACGGTGCCGGTAAGAGTACAATGCTTAACTCCGTAGCCGGCGTGTATCCTGTGGATGAGGGACAGATCCTTATAGACGGTGTGGATGTGACCCATCTTCCGGAGTATAAGCGGGCAAAGTATATTGGAAGAGTGTTTCAGGATCCTATGATGGGCACTGCAGCCACTATGCAGATCGAAGAGAATCTGGCATTGGCAGCCCGCCGCGGTAAGGTGCGTACCCTTTTGTCCGGTATTAACAAGCAGGAACGGGAAGCCTACCGGGAACAGCTGAAGATCCTGGAATTGGGCTTGGAGGACCGGCTGACGGCAAAGGTTGGTTTGCTTTCCGGCGGTCAGCGCCAGGCACTGACATTGCTGATGGCAACAATGCAGAAGCCAAAGCTGCTTCTGCTGGATGAGCATACAGCTGCTTTGGACCCCAAGACTGCAGCTAAGGTTTTGGATGCTACCCAGCGGATCGTGGAAAAGGATAATCTAACCACTTTGATGATCACCCATAATATGCGGGATGCCATTGCTTACGGTAACCGGCTGATTATGATGTATGACGGTCATATTGTGGTGGATGTTTCCGGTGAAGAGAAGAAGAATCTGACGGTGGAACAGCTGCTGAACCTGTTCAGCAAGGTCAGCGGCTCCAATGAAGCCAACGATAAGCTGTTGCTCTCCTAATAGTGAACGAAAATGGACCGATGAGAGAGACACTTCGCAAAGAAGTTGTCTCTCTCGGTTTTTATCTACACAAAACAAATGACACTTTGCACATTGAATATGAAAGTGTCATAGTGGGTTATAAAGTTACATTGCAAGCTGCCGTTTGCAGTGATATTCTATTCTCTCTTAATCTGTCCGAAGGACAATATCACGATGCGTAGCATCATATCACCGCGAAGCAATATCACTCGCCGTCAGGCGAATATAACTGAGGCGCACTTCCTTGCGGAGTGCGCCTCGATGCGGTCCATTTTTTTCTTGATTGCCTTTAGCGGATGTGATATAATCTAGAAAAATAAATATAGGAGAGTGTTATGCTAAACTATCTGATTATTTTTTTGGTATCTATGGTGCCGATTATTGAGCTTCGTGGCGCAATGGTTTATGCTATGGGATTTGATTTGCCCTTTATACCGTCCTTGATCGTTTGTGTTTTGGGCAATATGCTTCCGGTGCCTTTTATTTACTTCTTCGCCCGGAAGGTGCTTACCTGGGGTGCAGATAAGAAATTCATTGGAAAAATTTGCAGCTTCTTTTTGGTGAAAGGGGAGCGTGCCGGTCAAAAGCTGGTGGCAGCCACCGGCAGAGGCGGACTTTTCGTTGCTATGCTCTTGTTTGTGGGAATTCCGCTTCCGGGCACCGGTGCCTGGACAGGCACATTGGGTGCCAGCTTCTTGAATATGGGCTTTAAGTCAACGGTTTTATCTGTTTGCCTGGGAGTGGTTTTGGCAGGCATTATTATGGCTGCTGTATCCACCGGTGTATTTAGTATCATTACATAGGAGGTTTTCAATATGGATTGCTTGTTTTGTAAGATCGTAGCGGGAGAGATTCCCTCTACCAAGGTGTATGAAGATGAAAAGGTGCTGGCTTTCCGGGATATCAATCCCCAGGCACCCACCCATATTCTGGTGATCCCGAAAGATCACATTGCATCCGTTGCAGAGGTGACAGGGGAGAACAGTGATATCGTGGCACATATTTTTGAAGCCATCCCCCGGATCGCCCGGGAAGAAGGCTTAATGAATGGCTACCGTGTGGATTCCAACTGCGGTGCCGATGCCGGACAGACGGTGCATCACCTCCATTTCCATATTTTAGGCGGCAGAGAGCTGACCCTGGAAATGGCTTGACAAATTAAAAAATAGAGGTATAATAACCTCAGATCGCAAAACAAATCTATCTTCGGGGAGCCGGATGTACCGGCTGAGATTGCGTGTGCACACGCTGACCCGTGAACCTGATACGGTCAGTACCGTCGTAGGAAAAGATGCATAAATGGGATATCTGTATCGCATTGCACCTGGACGGGTTTGCAATGCGATACTTTTTTACTAAGGAGATATCCAATATGAAAACCAACACAAAACGACTCACAGAAAGCGCAATGCTCCTTGCCATTGCCATCGTCCTGGAACTGGTAGCGAAGCTGTTCATTCCGGAATTGCCCTTTGGCGGACAGATCACCCTGGTCAGTATGCTGCCGGTGGTGCTGATCTCTTACCGCCACGGTATGCGCTGGGGCTTTGTGGCTGCCTTTACCTATGCGCTGCTGGAAATGGCACTGGGTGCAAAAACCGTATCTGCCGCATTTTTGCCGGGCTATTTCGGTGACGGCACAATGATCGTTAATGCGCTTTTAATGTGCTTCCTGGACTATCTGGCAGCCTTTACGGTGCTGGGCTTGGGCGGTATTTTCCGGGACCGGATCGAAAATAGAAGCAAGAGTTTGGCATTGGGCAGCCTGGTGGCATTGGGCGCCCGGTATTTGATGCATATTCTCTCCGGCTATATTCTGTTTGGCAGCTATGCGGAATGGTATTTCACCCAGGAAGGCTTCCCTGCCTGGGGTGCCCAGCTGGTGGAAGCACTGAATCCTACAGTACTGGCGCTGGTGTATTCTATCGTGTATAACGGTATGTATATGATCCCGGAAATGCTGCTGACTGTGGCGGCAGCACTGCTGTTAAGCCGAATCCCGCAAATCGTAAAAAAAGTATCCTAACAAAAAGCGTGTTGCACAAAATGATATGCTACCCTCATAAGAAACAGTTTTTCTTTTTCACTGTCTCTTATGGGGGTAGCATATCAAATGCGTCCCTTCGTGCAGTCAAGATGGTAATCAATTTGCGAATCAATACACCGAAAAGCAAGTGATTTGAATTCAGCAATATCCATATCAATTTTGCGGGAAAAGTCGTATTCCTTATATTCAGCCTATGAAGGAAATTGTATTCATTATTCACTTCCAATCTATTGTTTTTCGCATGGTAGTTTCTTTACAGTTACTTTCAATATTTTTAGTCCGGTATAAACGTGCCCCACATAGCACAGGTATCATCCCGGTGCTTAAAACGTGGGAACTGAATACATTTAGGATCGGCATCCTGTGCCGCACACAGCTGCCGGAACATATCTTCCAGATCTGTTTCCTGCATAGCCTGGAAAAGATCGGTATAGCACCGGTAAAAGCCGAACAGCTCCGCCTGCTGGGCAAAGCCGTCACTGAAGCCGCCGGCAGGAATGGGTTGGGATAATTGCCAGGAGAATTTCCGGGCATTGTCCAAGCCGGTATCGGACATTAGATCTAAAATCCAGTACCCATCCGGATGATTTCGCAGCTTGCGATTTTTTATTAAAAGATCATTGCATTGACGCTTTGCTTCTGCCATATCGGCACCGGTGGTCTTGTGAATGTGCAGCATCTGTTCCAATACCGAGTGATCCAGATTGGGAAGATTCGTATCCAAAGAATAAAAGGCTTCTCCGTCCGGAAGGGCAGCTACACCCACGCAGTCGCCAAGACCGAAGAACTCGACCCGATCCTTTCGCTGGCGGAACAGAGCAAGACCTGCAGAGGGACTGTCATCGGGACTTTGCTGATGCTGTGCTTCCAATGCGGTAAGATATTCATCTTTTAAGGGCTGGATCACCTGGCGGAGCAATTCTTCTGTAGACCGTTCATCTCCGGCATCCAGCAGCTTGCAGAGCTCTCTTTGGATATTCCGAACCATCCAGGCAGCATCGGAACCGCTGCCCATAAAGTTCTTTCCACTCAGGCAGGATGCACCGTCCATAACAAAGAAGTAATCCTTGCCGCAGCCAACAATGTCTTCGTTTTCCGTTACTCCATAGCCGGGGTAACAAATCGATTGTTTTAATTTAAACAAACCACAACGCCTCCCGTGGTACCAAGCAAAGCCAGATGCCCAGGAAAATGATCAGAATACCCAGAATAAAAACAAAGATATTACGACCCAATGTCAGTAAGTTAAGCTGACATACCCCCTACCATCTATTTCTTCGATGGTAGGGGGTGTTTTTTTGTAATATTTAAAAAAAGGACTTGACAAACGGGCCATTTCGTGCGGCCTTTTTGCTAATCGCAATTAGCAAAATGGCCCTTGTAGTAGAAGTGTGTCCCAGCACACCAAACTACAAGGAGGAATCACAATGAAACCTAATGCCGTAAAGCAGGCTCTTTATGACGCA
>JAZQHW010000097.1:0-20875 GCA_045540795.1 Faecousia sp.
CCGGGCAATTTATAATTCCTATATTTACTTTTGCCCGATCTCATAGGTCATTCTGTCACCATTCGATGATATGTGAATATACCCAAAATTCCTGTCATCGAGCAATTGTGCCCCCACCATATCAAAAACATCTTTTACATCATCAACAATCGGTGCATAACCGGTGGAAACCACCAGTTCCGGCGTAGCAGCAAAAAGCAAAGTTGCAGAATTGGATGTTTGAGAACCGTGGTGCATTGCTTTCATCAGATCCACATCCAACAATTCCTTTTCCCCACTGTAATCTGCCACCATTTCCTCTTCGCCGCTTTCAAATAGATCGCCGCCAAACAAAGAAGAATGCTCCTTATAATCAAACCGGATCACAATAGAGCTGTTATTGATATCCTCTACCGCATTGTATTCGTGGCCGGATGTAAAGGTCTGTCCTGCAATCCCCTCCCGGGGCCACAGAATCTTAGCCGAAACCAAGCCGAAGTCCAGCGCATCTCCCTGTTTCAATATCTGTACCGGAATATTCTTTTGCTTGCAGATATCATCGATGGCCGTAACGCCTATCGTCCAATTCTCATTGAATGCACCGTTATGATACACTTGGCCGACCTCAAATGCGTCAAACACACCGCCTTCCACCAATGCCGCATAACAATGGTCATTATGGGGATGGGAGAACATCATATAATCCAGCTTCTTGATGCCCAGTCGCTTGAGATTTTCTACCAGCACCTGCGCATAGGTCTGCATACCAGTATCCAGCAGCATTGTCTTCCCATCCGGGAATACAATCAGGCAACTGTCACCCCATTTTTCAGGATAATTAGGATGCGTAGGATCTGTAATCATTCCCTGCGCTGACATAAAGTAATAATGAATGCAGCCATCTTCTTTTGCCTGCTTAACCGCATTTACTTCCCAGGGAATTACATACTGCTCCAATTCCTTGGGAAATGTATTTCCACAGGCGCACAAGCCTACCAATAAGATAAGCGAAATTAACACAGAAACAATCCGCTTCATACGATATTCTCCTGTCCATTTAGGAAATTACATCAACAATCACATTCTGTTCGTTCATACTTATGCCAAAACAAACAAAGTGGATTCTCTTCCCCACAGTTTATTATCCTTTCATCTCAGTAAGCATCTGCACAAACGTTTGATCCAATGTTTCTGCTACGCCTCTTGCACTGCTGCTGGAATAGGCTTCATAACAGTAAATATCATAGCCAATTTCCGTTGGAATATAGCCCTGGGCAGAATTTGCCTGGGTAATTACGAAGGTCATATCGTAGGGAGAATTATCCTTAATATACCTACCGGATTCGCTAAACATCTCGTAGGGCGCAAAGATAACGGAAATATCACCGACCGCTAATGCCTCCAGCTCAATGGGTCTTGTGGCTTCCAGCTTCGAATGTTCCACAATGGCACGTGCCTCAAACACCCGGACAAACCCATATTTTTCAACCAAAGGATCGGAAAGGTCATAGCCGCCTTCCAGGTATGCATTGTAGGTTTCTGTTGCCTGCGTAAGACGGTCCATACCATCCCGGTTCGTTTCGGTGGTAAGGGTTTGCTTTTTTATCTGCAGCTTACCACTATTGGCAGCCGTTAATCCGGGCAGTGCCTCCACAACTAACTTGCCTACCGCTTCACCGTGACCTTTATAATCAAAGCCATGGTCATCTTCAGCAATTCGGGTAGTGGGTGCCTGGTCACCGGCAGCAGCCATAAAATAGGCAGTCAAAGTGTCGCTGTTCTTTTCCACATACTCACGCAGATAGAACGGGAAGTCTGCAGAGATATTTGTCAGTGTGGTGTTTCCGTTAAAGGTAGCGTGGGCACCCAGATTCATCAGCAGGACATCCTTCTTGCCTTCCCGGTTAAACTGAATCATCTGCAGTTCTGTATCCGCCTCATAAGCATAATCCTTAATGGGGCTGGCAGCAAAATCACCATAGTTAGCACCGGCATAGGTGCCATCTTCCAAAACATAGTGACGCACAAAAGTCAACCCATCTGCCTGCGTACTGCCTGTGGAAATTGTCGCGGGACTCCGGTCTGCCATTGCATCCTGCGCTGCTTTTAAAACACCGGCTCTATAAATGGGTGCATAGTCCTTAATTCCGGTGCGGGACATACTTTGCGAAGGTGCGGAGTGAGTATGGGTTGCTGCAATCATTATGTTATCCAAAGAAACACCCGTTGTTTTTGCGACCTCCTCCAAAACAGGATCCGTAAAGGTCGGTGATACTTGCTGCAAATCCTCTGTAAACACCAGGACAGTGTTTCCCTCCGGATCAGTGATCGCAACACAGGTTACATAGAGAACATCTAAAAATCCTGTGGAGATTCGGTTTGGATTACCGCCGCCGGATAAATTTACGTTTCCGTTAGGCATAATCTTTTCTCTTCCGTAACCCACTTGCAATCCGGCTGCTTCTTCTCCGGATTGTGTGCCACTGCAAGCACATAATCCCAACATCATACAAATTACAAGGATCCATAATAAAGCTTTCTTCATAGTTTTCTCCTTTATTGTGTATTAATTACCACAAACATGCTTCCGTAGGGGTATATACTTCCATCTTATCAAAGGGATACATATCCTTGGGTACTTTTTTCCAATCAAACCAAAGAAGGTTGGAGGCGCAGACACCAGGGGTATCTGCAACATACATCAGTTCTGTCACCGGCGCAAAGAATGCCCGGAAAGATGTGTTTGCCTTTACCGCAAGCAAATCATATTCCTTTGGCTCAATGCCGAAATACTGAAAATATTCCGGTTTTTTAGAGCTGGTTCCATCTTCACACAAAACAACCCGAAGGTTGCCGATCCCCAGTACCGCAGTTCTGCCCAATTCCGGATAATTTCCCATCGCAGTATCTTTTTCCCGCAAATCCAAAATCTTTGCAACTGTCCTGACAGGACCCGGAATCCCCTGGGTCAATGTAGCGCCAAAGGAAATTTCCCCTTCTGTTCCCCTGCCCATTGCAAAAGCCCGGGCAACCGCTTCGGCATCCCTTATAAACATTGCTGCTTTCAGTTTGCTGTCCCGCTCCAACAAACGCATTGCTACTACAGGACTGTCACCTACGGCTCCACCATTGGGAGAATCGGCAGAATCTGCCAAAATTACCGGTTTCCCACTGGTATTGGCCTCTGCCAAATCGATGATCTCATCCACAGGGCGCAGATCCGGCCACATATCATCCCGGATAGAAAACAACTCCGCAGCTAAGTCTTTTGCTGCTTGTTTTGCAGCATCCTGATCCTTTCCAATTGCCAGAACTGTGCTTGCAATCTCAGGTACATCCAGCCAGGGTTGCACAACAAAGATACTGGCATCTAAAAGTTTACCCTCCGCAATCATATTCTTTGCTCGGTCCATTAACAGCTTAAAGGCACCGTTGTTGGTGGTATAGCCTGCCGGAGGAACCAGCATTGGAATAAAACTTGCTGCGCAGCAGAACTTTTCTCCCTTAAGGAGCCTTGTGCAAAGGTCTGCTGCCCGGTAACCGGTTTTGTACTGGTCAATATGTGGATAAGTCTGGTAACCGCAAATGGCATCTGCGTTTTTCAGCATTTTGGGTGTGATCTTTGCGTGAAGATCACAGGAGGCAGTCAGCGGCTTATTGCCAATAAAAGAACGAATCAGTTCCAGTATCTCACCACAGGCATCGTCGCAGCTTTCGGTACAGGTAGCACCGTGAAGCTCAATATACACACCGTCGTACATTTCCGTTTTCAGATAATGCTGCAGCCGATTACAGAAATGCGTCAGTGCTTCATCTGCCACTCTGCCCCCTGAACCGGAATGCATAAATACGGTAGGGATCACTTCAATGCCGGCAGCTTGAATAGCATCAACCGCACCGGCAATGGTGCTCTTTTGAGTCAGTTGTATATTGTAGATTCGCTCTCCTTCAAATACATCTCCACTGTTAAACCGGGTGATAGCATTTACAATAGGGCTGAATGTATTGGTCTCCTGATGAAATTTGCAAATGAGAATACGTTTTTTCAAAGCAAATCACTCCTCCAACAGTTCGCTCAGCACTCTGCCCTGGGCTTCCGGCAGTTCCTGTCCCAACACTTTTGCCAGTGTAGGCGCAATATCCACCAGTTTTGCTTTGGGAAGCACAGCATCATCCTTGAAAGCAGGTCCATGAGCAAGGAAGATGGGCTGCGGTCCCAGCTCCGGTTCGTGACCGTGGGTTGCCTTAACAGGGCGCTGCTCGTCCGCACCAAAAACTTCCAGGGCATTCTTGGTCCAGGCTTCACTGACTGCGGTTTTGCCGTCCGTTGCCAGCATAAAACTGAAAGGACCGTAAGTTCCGTACTTTTCTCTGGCTTCGTCGGTTGTATAGACCCGGGTGAAGCCCCACTTCTTCTCTTCCACTAACTTCTGCAAATAGGTATACACCTGATCATAAAGCTTCTTATTAGCAGGATCCCGGAGATAAACAGAAGCGGACATTCCGTTACTTTGGGCATATGCCTGCCAATCGTAAACGGTGTCATCAGGCGCAACCTCCAAAAAGCCTCCCTCTGCCAGCAGCACATTGATCTTTGTTCTCTTTTCAAAATCCAGCTGTCCGTGGTCACTGAGGATCACAAAATTTGTCTGCTCATAGACTCCGGCTTCTTCCATTGCCGCTACCACATCACCCAGTTGTTCGTCTACTCTGTCCAGTCCTTCTTTGATTTTATCACTATGAACACCGAAAGAATGTCTTGCAGAATCGGGAATACAGTTATGCACCAGCATTACATCCGGTTTCACATCCCGGATAAGACTACAGGCGCAAGCCATTAGGAAGCGATCATAAGAATAGCCGATTTCTTTTCTGCGCTTTGCTTCCACAATATCCCGGTTTTCCTTGATGGCACGCAAAGCCACCTCATTTGCGCCCATTTTTTCAAAGGCCTCCAAAGTGCCCTCCTCCGGGTAGAAGAAGAAATACTCATTGATAATATAATCAATATCCGGATGGCAGCCGGTAATAGGCCAATATACGGAAGCCGTGGTACAACCTGCCCGTTTAGCGGCAGTAAATAAATCTTCAACCCGGATCGCTTTGGAAAAACGGTACCAATGCTTCTTCTTGTCATCATAATCCTTAAAAGGAACATTGTTATAAATACCGTGTTTTCCGGGATAGCAGCCTGTTATTAACGTAGTATGGGCAGGGTATGTAATAGCGGGAAATACAGAGAGAACCTCTTTTACTTCGGCACGCTTCCCCATAATTTTGGAAAAATTGGGTTTTGTCATCAAATAGTCAATATCCTCAGAGATCATAGCATCCAGCGACAAAACAAACAATTTCTGTTTCATTTGTTTCTCCTTTTACCCTACCGTCTTTGTTGCCACAATATCCACACCGGTACCGCAAATATCAGAAATTATCACATCGTAACGGGAAACAGGAAGCTTTACCTGTGTCATACGGATCTGCTCCATACAGGCAAAAAGCTTCTCCTTGGGTACAGGGCGATTGGAACGGACAGGCAGCAGATCGTTCTGCACACCGGCGATCTTAACCGTAGTTGTCAGAATACGTACAGGGTGTGCAAACTCTGTTCCGGCATACTCCAAGCCGCGTTTGCAGCTATATCCTTCCACACTAAGGATCTTTTCTCCCTCGCCTTCCACCATAATGTGGCAGCCACGGGGGCAGACAGTGCAAATGATTTCCTTTTTCATTGTGTCAGCCCTCCTTAATCACTTCAACAGTTACGGTTTCACCGGTAAGTTTTCCGGTTTCCACAGTAATATGGTTCATCTCACCGGGATTGACCCGGAACTCTTTATGCTTTGCGATCACGGTATCGCCGCAACGTGCCACCAAGGTAACATCCAGCTCCGGCTGCAAAACGCGGAAATACAAGCTGACCTTTCCGTCCTGTTCGTTGGCATCTACCGTTTGCGGGCAGAGATAGCGAACATTCCGTCCTGTAACACAGGTGACCGTTTTCTGCTCGCTCTGCAGCTTACCCATTGCATAGCGTGCAGCATATTTACCGGCACGGCTACTTTCCTCACTAACATTATCCACCAAGTCATTTACATGTACAACATTTCCGCAGGCAAATACAGAAGGCGCAGAAGTCTGCATATACTGGTTCACTGCAGGACCATTGGTAATAGGATTGATGGCAATCCCAGCCTTACGGGTCAGTTCATTCTCCGGCATAAGACCTACGGAGAACAAGACGGTATCACAGACGACAAACGCTTCTTTCTCCTTGATCGGCTGCTTATTGGCATCTACCGGTGCTACCCAAACACCGGTAACACGCTGGTCGCCCTCAATACGGGTTATGGTATGTGCCAGCTTCAGCGGAATACCAAAGTCATCCAGACACTGGACACGGTTACGGGTCAGGCCTGCCAGGTAGTCCATCAGCTCTACCACCATAACCACCTGCGCACCTTCCAGGGTCATACGGCGAGCCATAATCATACCGATGTCACCGGAACCCAAAATTACAACCTTTTTACCAACCATAATATTCTGTCGGTTGATAAGTCTTTGGGCAGCACCTGCAGTATACAGTCCTGCAGGACGGGTGCCGGGTACAGCAATACTGGCTCTGGTCTTTTCCCGGCAACCCATTGCCAGGACGATACTTCCCGCCTTGACACAGGTAAGTCCTTTTTCACTGCTGGTACATACAACCGTATTGGTACTGTGATCCACCTGCAAGACCATTGCACCCAACATATACTCAACACCCAATTCCTGGACACGGTCTGTAAACCGACCGTAATATTCAGGACCGGTCAATTCTTCCTTGAAACGGCTCAAACCGAAACCGGGATGGATGCACTGCTGCAAAATGCCACCCAGAGCGTTATCCCGTTCCAGGATCAGTACCTTTTCCGCACCCTCTTCCTTAGCAGCGATCGCTGCAGCCAGACCGGCAGGACCGCCGCCGATTACAACAACATCACATTTTATCTGATACATTCTTTTCGCCTCCCGGATCTATCATCTGGTGGAACCGGTGACCATATAGGAACCGGCGTCGTTCTTGTTAATTTCAGTAGGATCGCAGCCCAGTTCTCTGGCAAGGATCTCAATCACCTTAGGACCGCAGAAGCCGCCCTGGCATCTGCCCATACCGGCACGGACACGACGCTTTACCCCATCCACACTTCTTGCACCCAAAGGACGGTGAATAGCATTGAGGATCTCTGCTTCCGTAACGGTTTCACAACGGCAGATCACATTGCCGTACAGAGGATTTTCCCGAATCAGCGCATCCTGCTCCTCTAATGTACATTCACTGAACTTTATGATACCCTTACGTTTAGAGATAAAGTTCTCCTTAAGTGCAAAGTCCGCACCGTGGTAAAGCATCTGCTGCACCACATATTTACCCATAGCCACAGACAACGTTAATCCGGTAGAACGCACACCGGACAGGTTCACATAGCCCTTCAGGTCATCCCAAATATCAAAATGCAGGCCTTCCGGATTTCTGTTAGGCCGCAAACCTGCGTACTGTGTGATCGTATCCCGGACATTTACATTGGGAACCAGGTTCTTTACATCGGCAGTAATACTTGCCAAACCCTCTGCCGTTGTGGATTTATCTGTCTTGGATTCCTGGTCCTCAGCTGTGGGACCCACCAGCATATTGCCATGGATAGTAGGGCACATCAGCTTACCCTTGGTAACCTTAGTGGGAATAGGAAGTACAATATGATCCACCTGACAGGATGTATTCTTGTCCAAAATGAAGAACTGGCCCTTACGGGCAACCACTTTATACTCTGCCTTATCAACCATTTCCGCAATTTCATCACAATAAAGTCCGGCACAGTTGATGACCCAGCGGGTCTCAATCTCTTCGCCGGTAGTTTGTACCGTTTTGACTTTGCCATTTTCCTTGGTTATACCGGTGACACGGGTATTCAGAAGGAACTGAACACCGTTGGCATAGGCATTCTCAGCCAATGCCTGCACCAGGATAAAGGGATCAATGATACTCTCTCTGGGAATCCAAAGTCCGCCCTTCACCGCAGGGTTCAGATTCGGCTCCATCTCCAGCAATTCCTCACCGGTCTTGTATTCCACATCGTATACACGGTTGCGGAAAGCCTTTTCCTTAATCTCAGGCAGCTTTTCAAACTGCTCATCGGTAATTGCAGGCAGGATCGCTCCGATCCGGGCAAAAGGAACTTCCAGATCCTTTACAATCTCATCATACATAGGGTTGGCAGCAACCACCAGCTGAGATTCCAGTGTGCCGGGAGCAGCATCATAACCGGTGTGAATAATGGCACTGTTAGATTTAGAAGCGTCACCACCAACGTCCTCATTTTTCTCCACAACGATCACATCTACTTTGTACTTGGAAAGCTCACGGGCAACTGCACAGCCTACTGCACCTGCACCGATCACTACCACATCTGTTTTTAGCATAAATACACCTTCCTTACTTGTCTTACCTCTTGGGTCATTGCCCAATCATTACAAGATACATCCTAACACATTGTCATAATCTTGTCAAGATATTATCATAACCTTATCTTCCATTACAAAAAAGATCTGCACAAATCGTGCAGATCTTAGTTTTGTCAAAAAACTAGTTTTTTTGACAAAACTACAGAGGTCAAAGGAGCCGCAAAGACGAACAAAACGAAGGCGTAGGCGTACATTGGGTACGTTAGTCCTTCGTTTTGTGAAGTAAGTCAAACACCTTGCGGCAGCAAGTTTTTTTGATTCTGTTGTAGCATATAGTTCTGTTTAATTATGTATCTCAATATACAGGAAAGCCACAAACGCTTTCCTTGCGTTTGACGGTTTGCGGCTTTTTTGACACTCTGAGATCTGCACAAATCGTGCAGATCTTCCTTTTATTCAGCAATGATCACATGGACACCCGCTTGTTCCAAAGCCTTTATAATTTGCATTGGTGCACCACTATCAGTGATCACAATATCGATTTCTTCCAAGGGACAAACATTCACCACACCCCGCAAGCCAAGCTTGGTAGAATCTGCCAAAACGATTGCCAAACGGGCATTGCGAATCAATTGTCTGTGGAGATTCGCCTCATCAATATGGAAATCCGTAATTCCGGATTCCGTAATACCGCCAATACCGATAAAGGCTTTATCTACATTAAAGTGCTCGAAGTTCTCCTCCGCAGGAAAACCGGAAACGGTCAATTCTTTAGGCCGCACTTTACCCCCGGGCAGGATCACAGAGCAATTTGGTAGTTCACTCAACTCTACCGCCGTACGCAATGCATTGGTAAATACAGTAAGTTCCGACGTATTTCTAAGATACTGGGACATTGCCTGAACTGTTGTGCCAACACCCAAATATACAGAATCCTGCGCCTCCACCAGCTTTGCTGCCTCGGCAGCAATAGCCATTTTCTCCTTAGAATGTGCTTTGGCACGGCTGGTGTATTCCGGCTCACTACTCAAAGATGCGCTAACCACAGCGCCGCCATATACACGCTTGAGATATCCCTGCTGCTCCAGGTATTCCAGATCCCGGCGGACAGTTTCAATGGAGATGTCAAACCGCTCCATCAGTTCTGTATTCTTTACCGTCCGTTGCTGGGTGATCATATCAATAATTTGATTTCTTCTGTCCAGTTTCACGTAAAATGCCACCAATCTAGTCAAAGTGTTGTCAAGTTCAGTATGGCACAGAAGTTAATTTTTGTCAAGGGAAGAATCCTTTGCTTCCAAATCTACCGCAAAATGAAGCACATCACTTCCCTGTCATTTTCTCCTGCTTGACCTTGTGATCGATCACATGACGGGATGCCAATTCCTTATGTATCTCCTCTAAAGAGATTCCCATTTGGGTCATTAAAACCATCACATGATAGGCAAGGTCAGCAATCTCATAAACTGTTTCCGCCCGGTCATCTGCTTTTGCAGCAATGATCACCTCTGTACACTCCTCACCTACCTTTTTCAATATCTTATCGATACCCTTTTCAAACAAGTAGGTAGTGTAAGAGCCTTCCTTCTTATCCGTCTTTCTGCCCTCGATTAGTTTCATTAGACCGGCATAGGAAAACTCGTGGCGATTCTCACTATCCCAAACAGGATTCTCAAAGCAGGAATAGGTTCCCAGGTGACAGGCAGGTCCTTCCGGCTCCACCATTACTACCAACGCATCTTTATCACAATCTGCGGTAATTGACACAATGTTTTGGAAGTTTCCGCTGGTTTCACCTTTATGCCACAGTTCCTGTCGGGAACGGCTATAGAATACAGTCTGTTCCTTTTCCACAGAAAGGGCAAGGCTTTCCTTATTCATATATGCCAATGTCAGAACCTGTTTTGTAACAGCATCCACAACAATGGCAGGGATCAAACCCTTTTCATCAAACTTCAGTTCCTCAATATTGATCATACCAATTCTCCTTACAAACGGGCAGGGATCCCCTGCTCAGCCATTTTCGTTTTCAAGTCCCGGATCGTCACTTCTCCAAAATGAAAAATAGAAGCAGCCAGACCGGCATCTACTTTGGGCAACGTCTTAAACAGTGTAATAAAATCATCAATACAGCCGGCGCCACCGGAGGCGATCACCGGAACAGACACCGCGTTACACACCGCATCCAACATTTCCAGATCAAATCCGCCCTTAACACCATCAGTATCAATAGAGTTTACCACCACTTCTCCGGCACCGTTTTCCACACATTTGCGGATCCAGGAAATTGCTTCCATACCGGTATCCTCTCTGCCGCCTTTGGCAAAAACCCGGAAGCTGCCGTCAACACGTTTCACATCAACAGAAAGCACTACACACTGATCTCCGTAGCGCTTTGCTCCTTGGTAAATCAACTCAGGATTCCGAATCGCACCGGAATTGACACTCACTTTATCTGCACCGCACTTTAGTACACGGTCAAAATCATCCAGCGTATTGATGCCGCCGCCTACCGTCAATGGAATAAACACAGATTCTGCAGTCTGTCGCAAAATATCCGTAAACAGTTTTCTACCGTCAGAGGAAGCAGTAATATCATAAAACACCAGTTCGTCCGCACCTGCTTCTGAATAATATTTTGCCAAAGATACCGGACTTGACACATCGTTAAGCCCCTGGAATTTGACACCCTTTACCACTCTGCCGTTCTTTACATCCAGGCAGGGTATAATTCGTTTTGTGATCATTTTGCCACCTCGATTGCCTGTGCCAAATCCACCGCACCGGTATAATATGCTTTGCCTACAATAGCGCCATGGATATTCAGCTTCGCAAGTGCACGGATATCCTCCAAAGAGGATACGCCACCGGAAGCAATGATCTGCATTTTCAATTCCTGAGCCAGTGCCTTATACAATTCTCCATTGGGTCCCTGCATAGCACCATCTTTGGAAATATCTGTACAGATGAGAGTTTTTAGTCCCACCGCTTCCATCTTCCTGCAAAAGTCAAAAGCATCCAGGTTGCTTTTTTCTGTCCAACCCTTAACCGCCACAAATCCGTCCTTTATATCAACACCAATGGCAATCTTTTCGCCATAGGCATCCACTGCTCTTTGTGCAAAGTCCGGGTCTGTTACTGCCGCTGTTCCCAGGATCACTCTGTCCAATCCAGCATCCAGATAGGTTTTTACGGTTTCCATAGAACGGATTCCACCACCCACCTGACAAAACAATCCGGTCTGTGTTTTCACACGGCAAATGACATCCAAATTCGGTGTTGTACCGCTTTTCGCACCTTCCAGATCCACCATATGGATACAAGCCGCACCCTTACTCAGAAAATCTGACGCAACTGCACCGGGATCTTCATTATAAACGGTCATTTGGGCATAGTCGCCTTTATACAGGCGAACTGCCTTTCCTTCATAAATATCAATAGCTGGATAAATCTGCATACGCTCACCTCTACATTTCCGCAAAAGCCTTCAGTATTCCCAAACCAACGCTGCCGCTTTTTTCGGGGTGGAACTGGCAACCGAAAACATTGTTCTGGTGCACCGCTGCAGTTAACGGTACGCCGTACTCTGCTGTTGCAATCACCGCAGCATCACAATCTGTTGCATAAAAAGAGTGGACAAAATATACACAGTCCCCTTCTTTTACATTTTGCAGCAACGGACTATCCTTACATAAATGCAAACCATTCCAGCCCATGTGCGGAATCTTCAATCCTTCAGGAACTGCTTCTTGAATCGGAACCACCCTACCTGGTATTAATCCCAAACCTTTGTGGCAGCCGTATTCCAAGCCTTCTTCAAACAAAAGCTGCATTCCCAGGCAAATACCCAAAACCGGTTTTCCTTTTTCTGCCTGCCGGATAACAACTTTGTCCAAGCCACTATTACGAAGCTTTTCTGCCGCATCTCCAAAAGCACCCACACCAGGCAGCAGGATCTTTTCTGCCTTGTCCAAAACTTCCGGATCTGCCGTAACTGTCACTTCTACACCAATCGTGTAAAAGCTCCTTTCCAGGGAAAATAAATTTCCCACACCGTAATCTACAATTGCAATCATTACAGCACTCCCTTTGTGGAAGGTACATCGTCTGCAAAAGCAAGATCAATAGCAACTGCCTTCCGCAGACTCCGGGCAACAGATTTGAATGTACCTTCAATGATATGATGGGAATTGGTTCCTGCCAGCTGACGAATATGGAGGGTCATCAGCGCATTTCGAACAAACCCCAGCCAAAACTCTTCTGTAAGCTCCGTATCAAAGGTTCCCACTTTTTCCGTCGGGATCTGCAATGCGTACCCCAGGCAAGCTCTTCCGGAAATATCCACAGCAGACAGGATCAGGGATTCATCCATTGCCAAAGTCGTATCGCCGTAACGGCAGATTCCCTTCTTATCTCCCAACGCTTGGGTAAATGCCTGACCCAGTGCAATGCCCACATCTTCTACCGTGTGATGATCATCGACCCAGGTATCCCCCTTGCATATAACCGTCAGATCAAATCTGCCATGCTTAGCAAACAGGGTAAGCATATGATCCAAAAAGCCGCAGCCGGTAGAGATCTCACTTTTACCGGAACCATCCAGCTCCAGCGTCAAGGAAATGTCCGTTTCACCGGTTTTTCTGATAATATTGGCAGTTCTCATTTTACTCCCTCCAGGATTCGGGTGATTGCATCGATCAGCTCTTTCATCTGCTCCTCTGTGCCGATGGTGATCCGGACATAAGGACAAAGCCTGTCTGTATCAAAAAAGCGCACCAGAATACCGTTCTCCTTCAGTTTTCTGTACAGATCTCCTCCGGGCACCTCCGGATGTCCTGCCAGAATAAAGTTCGCTGTCGAATCCAAAACGGTAAAGCCAAGCTTTCGCAGCTGTTCAGTCGTAACCTTGCGGGTCTTCTGAATCTTCCGGCAGTTCTCCTGTGTATAAGCTTCATCCTCCAAAGCACCCAATCCCGCTGCCATTGTCATAGCATTAACATTATATGGGTTAATGGAGTACTTCAAAGTTTTCAAGTCTGTGATCAGCTCCGGATTGCCGAAAGCCATTCCCAGTCTGCCACCGGCTAAGGACCGGGATTTGGAAAATGTTTGTGTCACCAGGAGATTATCATATGTATCAATGAGTGTTACAGCACTTTCCCCACCAAAATCAATATACGCTTCGTCAACAACAAGGATACTTTCTCTGTTGCTTTCCAAAATCTGCCGGATCTGTGCCAATGTAAGCAGCTGACCGGTTGGTGCATTGGGATTGGCAATAAATATGGTTTTTCCTGCATTTTGATAATCTGCAACATCAATTGTGAAGTCTTCCTTTAAAGGCACTTGCACATAATCAATCCCCAGGGACTGGGCAAAAACCTTATAGAATCCGTAAGAAATATCCGGAAAAATTGCAGGTGTATTTTTATCGCAATACGCCAAAAATGCCAAATACAAAATCTCATCGGAACCGTTTCCAAACAACACCTGCGACGGTTTCAGTCCCTTCATCTGTGCCATCTTTTCCGTCAAGCGAGTACATTCCGGATCGGAATACAGCTGCATTGTTTTCGCAGCCTCAGAAGCAGCAAAAACAGCTTTGGGTGACGGCGGGTACGGGGATTCATTTGTGTTAAGCTTGATATAACGTCTGTCCTGAGGCTGTTCACCTGGGACATACGGTGTCAAATCTTTATATTTACTGCTAAAGTAGCGGCTCATTATTCATCCTCCAAGCGAATCATCGCACTCCGGGCATGACCGGTAAGTCCTTCTGTATTGGCAAAATATGCCACATCCCGCGCCACCTTTTTCAGTGCCTCTGCCGTATAATAAGTATACTGGGATTTCTTAACGAAGTCATCCACAGACAGAGGACTGGAAAACCGTGCTGTGCCACTGGTGGGCAATGTATGATTCGGTCCTGCCAGATAGTCACCCAAAGCTTCCGGACAGTATTTACCCATAAAGATAGAACCGGCATGGCGGATCTTGTCCAAATAATCGAAGGGATCGTCTACACACAATTCCAAGTGCTCCGGAGCAATGGTATTTGCAATTTCAATGGCTGCAGCCAATGTGTCTGCCACAATGATCTTTCCGTTTCTATCAATGGAATACCGGGCGATCTCTTCCCGTTCCAAAGAGGACAGTTGCTTTTCAATTTCCTGCTGCACTGCCTGGGCAAGCGTATTGGAATCGGTTACCAACACAGCACTGGCAAGGCGGTCATGCTCTGCCTGAGAAAGCATATCCGCAGCTACATATCTAGGATCCGCGGTTCTGTCCGCAACTACAAGGATCTCACTGGGACCGGCAATCATATCAATGGCAACCTGTCCAAAGACCTGACGCTTTGCCTCTGCCACGTAGGCATTTCCGGGACCAACGATCTTGTCCACCCGAGGTAAGGATTCCGTACCATACGCCAAAGCGGCAACCGCCTGTGCACCACCCACTTTGAAGATCCGGTCTACACCTGCAATTTTTGCTGCTGCCAAAATAGCCGGGTTTATCTTTCCGTCTCTACCGGGAGGTGTTACCATTACGATTTCCCCGCAACCTGCGATCTTTGCAGGAATGGTGTCCATCAACACTGTAGAAGGGTATGCCGCAGTACCACCGGGAACATAGATACCAACTCTATCCATTGGGATGACCTTTTGTCCCATAATTACGCCATCACCGTCATTGATGATAAAGCTGTTCCGTTTCTGGCTTTGATGGAATTTACGGACATTTTCCGCCGCCTTTTTTAGGATCCCCAGCAGTTCATCCGGCACTAACCGCTCTGCTTCCAAAAGTTCTTGTTCCGTCACTTCCAAAGCTTGCAACTTTACACGGTCAAACTGTTCACTGTACTCATAAAGTGCCTTATCACCATTCTTAACTACGTTGGCAACGATCTGTTTTACAATTCCCTTCACGTCCGTTTCCGGTGCAACACGGGCAAAAACTTCCTGTATATTGGTTTGATTATACGGTAAGATCCGAATCACAATGCTACCTCCTACAGACTGTCCATCACTTTGCGGATGGCTTCTGTTTTGAATTTAAAGCTCGTCTTGTTAGCAATCAAGCGGGCACTGATGGGTACGATCTCCTCCAGAACCTCCAAGCCATTTTCTTTTAATGTCTTTCCGGTTTCCACAATATCCACAATGACGTCAGAAAGATCCAAAATCGGTGCGATCTCAATGGAACCGTTCAAATGGATAATGTCGATATCTCTTCCTTTAGAAGCGTAATACCCTTTGGCAATGTTGGGAAATTTTGTAGCTACCCGGAGGGTTCTTCCGGCTCCGGTCACACGGTCCGGGAATCCCGCAACCGCCATACGGCATTTACCCACATCCAGGTCTGCCAATTCATAAACATCCGGTGTGTATTCTAACAGAATATCCTTACCTGCCACACCGATATCCGCTGCACCCCGCTCTACATACACAGCCACATCTGACGGCTTGACCCAAAAGTACCGAACGCCGGCATCCGGATTCTCAAATGTCAGTTTGCGGCTTTTTTCCAACAACGCAGGACAAGGAAAGCCAGCTTCTGCAAACAATTGATAAACGGTCTCACCCAAGCGCCCCTTAGGCAGCGCAACATTAAGCATCTGCATAAACCGGTTTCACCTCAATTCCTTCCAATTTCAAAACATTTCCTTTTACTTTGGTCCCTACAGGCTGGGCACTGACCAAAACGCCTCGTTGCGCCAACGCTTCCACCTGAGCTGCCAAGACAGCCAGGTCCACATCCGGTTCATAAAGCAGCGTCGTCAGTTCCGGTTCTTTTGCATCCGCTTCCAACCGTTCCAAAAGATCCGGATAAATCGCAAAGCCGATTGCCTTGTCTTTTCTGTGCATCTTCTCCATTAAGCCGTCATACTGACCGCCAGAAAGGACACCGCCGGGAATTCCTTCCACAAAACCACGGAAAACGATTCCGTTATAATATCGCATATCATTTACAACAGAAAAATCCACATTGATATAGTCGCCGCAACCGGTAGCATCCAACGCAGCAAGCAATTTTTTAAATTGCAGTATTTCCGGAATCTGCCCTATAATCTCTTCCAGCTGCGGAAGAACCTCTTGGGGCTTACCGCTTAACTTAGCGATCTGCACCAGTTCTTCCCAGGGTGCATCACAGGCTTCGCATATTTTCTGCAACTCGTGGGTATTTTTACTGCCAATAGCATCCAAAACCTGTTGTCTTACTTTTCCTGTAAGACCCGCCCGATCCAATAAATTGGTTACCAATCCCATATGGGAAATATCCAGTACGCATCGATCACTGATTGCCAAAAGGCTCTTTACCGCCAACCGAAGTGTTTCCAAAATACAATAATCATCTATATTTCCCATACACTCCAAGCCAACCTGAAGGATCTCACGAAAACCTTGCATTGCATTTCCCGGACGGTAAACATTTTCACGGTAATAAACCTTACGGATACCAACTAAGTGATCCGCGGTATTTTTAATAATCGACAATGTAACGTCCGGCTTCAATGCCATGAGCTTACCGTCTGTATCTGTAAAAGTAAGAACTCTGTCAGAAATCAAAAAATCTTTATTTCGCAGATATAAGCCGTATTCTTCAAACTTGCTCATTGTGTAAGGCACATAACCATACGGCTTATACAAACTGCTTAATTTTGCTGTCAGCTGCTCGATCACAAGATTCATTTGTCACCCTCCTCCAGCTTCTTCAGCGCTGCCCGATAACCGCCACTGCCATAATTTAAGCACTTACTGACACGGCTGATGGTTGCCGTACTTACATTCACTTGTTGGGAAATCGTTTGATAATTAACACCTTTATTCAAAAGCATTGCCACATCCAATCGCTGCGCCATATCCAAAAGTTCTTTGATCGTACACAAGTCTTCAAAAAAACGACGGCATTCCTCTTTATCCTCCAACTGAGCAATTACATCCAGCAGCCGATCCAAAGACTCTGATTCTATATGATGCATAGATTTTTCCCCCTTTTTCTGGTTCTTTACTTTGTTACTCTACCACATTAGCACGCTAAAGTAAAGTATAATTCTCATTGAATTGGAATTTTCAGTAAAATGACAAAAGACACCACCGAAAAGGGTGATGTCTTTTGTCCCATATGTTAAATGACTACTGTCCTTTAACCGAATGCAGAAGCCGCAGCCTGGCTGACAATATCCGTTTTTATCTTTCAACGGTATTTTCTGAAAACGCCCTTGATTTGTCCACATTATAGCAACATTTGTCTGCAATTTCAACATTCTTATGGGAATTTCTTAATATTTGTAACTTGTGACAATATAACCAAATCCGTGGACATTTGTTTGTCACTAATAACCAACAGGAAAGTAATCTTCCCACCGGTGTGTTTTCTCATACTCCCCTTCCTGAGGGAATAAGAAAAGCGATTCCTCTTTAATTAGTTTATCCTCTGCATCATAGAGTCTTACAGTTGCAGGAAACTCCCCATTGGGTGCCCGGTAGGATGCATCCCGGCTCAGTGAATGAAACTGCCATAAGGTTTCGTCCTCCGGATGTGCATTTATTCCTTCATAGCCATGCCACTGATAATCCAGATCCAACCGAAAATATCCCATATTCTTCCGCTTCCCGGATAATGCGTACTGATAGCGGTAAGTTTTATTGGTTTGCCGGTTTTGCCAATACAGTTCCATATCCAGCTCCGCTCTTACTGCCTGTGGACAATTATCAAAGATGATCACTGTAGAGTCATCACCATCCGGAGGAATTGTCATACTGAGCATTTGGGGAGAGCCACAAACTATGATCCCGTCTTTTTTGGGTCTGTAAACCAATGTATTGATTGGACTGGAGTCTCCATAGTGATCCGCATAAAGGATCACACCCTCATCTGTTTCAGCCACTACCAGCTTTTCTGCCAGCCAACTGTCGATTTCCTCGATTCCCATAATCCGACTTGGTCCTACCATATTTTCCTTTTCCGCCCGGCGAAAGTTTCCCTCCACGGTTGTAGGTGCACCTTTCGAAATATAGATTGCCAACACCGCCAGACAAATTACCAGTATATTTATCAACACCTGCCATTTTCTTGGGATCTTATCGAAAAAGGCATCCAATTTTTCACGAATCTTATCCCGCATTCTCATCACCTCCAGTCAAATCAACCCGGAGCACAATATCTCTACCATCCCGGTCATAATGCAGTTCGATCCAGGAAATATCATTTGTAGCATCCTGAAATTCCAAATCATATGTATACGTAAGCCAATCGGTTTTGAACACTCTATAATGGATCCAGGGCACATTTTCATCATTTATTTCAGCAAAGCTCTTATAATATGTACCGTTACTATCCACTGCCCAAATCCACCGTAAACCCTGCTGCTCAGGCATCCAGGGAATTGGGTTGGTAACTTTTATCTGCATATACAGCTGATCAAAATAGGTTCTTCCATCTTCAGCAGGCTCTGAAAAATGTGTTCGCCACAAGGCAGCTTTCTTCACACGGAAGAAATATCCATCAGAAAAAGCCGAAACATTTGGTTCTACCGACGCTATACAAACCTCGCCACCCTTAGTGTAAGGATCCCAAACTGCCGCATGGGGTGGTCCTGTGAGATCCACAATAAATTCATATCCTCTAACAAAACCGTATGCAATTCCCTGGGACAGGCAGTAGATCAGTAAAGCTGCAGCCAGTACTCTGGTAACCAATGCCGCATATGCCCAATGGGGCTTATGTATCGCTGCCAGCATCGGTGCCAGTTCCTCAGCGCTTCCCATAGCTTCCACCGCTTTTTTCTCTGCTTCCTCCGGTGTATATCCCTTTTCCACAAGGGATTCATACCGCTCCTCTAAATGGGCATACAGTTCCCCATATACTTTGTTCCTGTCCTTCCAGTACCTTATCTTACGCACAGCATCCCGGCACCAGTAATAAAATTCTCTATGCATCATATGACCACCTCACAAAGAACAGGGTACTGCTCCAATCACTGCATTGACTTTCTCAGTAAACAATCGCCATTCAGCGGTTTTGTGTTCCAGTTCTCCCCTGCCCGCTTCCGTCAGCCGATAGTACTTCCTTTCTCTGCCTCCGGGACCGGCCTTGATATAGGATTCTACAAGCTTATTCTTTTCCAGCGTATGCAGCAGCGGATATAATGTCCCTTCCTTCAGTTCAAAGGTATGATCAGAACGGTTTGCCAGTGCATCCACCATTTCATATCCGTACATATCTCCATCCTTTAATAAAGAAAGGATCAGAAGCGGTGTACTCCCGGACAACAAGCTTTTTTCAATTTTCATAATAGTTCCTCCTTATATATCTAGAATATCTATGTATAGTATACCTAGATAATCTAGGTATGTCAAGTATAAAATTTGACCGCCCATAAAGACGGTCAAATTGATTATGCTTTTGCAATTGCCTGGTCCAGGTCTGCGATGAGATCCTGGGCATTTTCCAAGCCACAACTGAGACGAATGAGATCCGCACCGACACCGGCGGCTTCCAATTGCTCGTCCGTCATCTGACGGTGGGTAGCGCTGGCAGGATGCAGACAACAAGTACGGGAGTCTGCCACGTGGGTTTCGATAGAACCCAGCTGCAGGTGCTTCATAAAAGTTTCCGCTGCTTTACGACCACCCTTTAAGCCAAAGGAGATGACACCGCAGGAGCCGTTGGGCATATACTTTTCAGCCAGAGCGTGATACTTATCCGTTTCCAAACCGCAATACTTGATCCAGGCAACCTTTTCATTGCTTGCCAGGTACTCTGCAATTGCCTGGGCATTGGCACAATGCTGCTTCATACGGAACGGCAAGCTTTCCAGTCCAAGGTTCAAATAGAATGCACTTTGGGGAGACTGAATGGATCCCAGGTCACGCATCAGCTGTGCGGTACACTTTGTAATAAAAGCACCTGCCAAGCCGAAGCGCTCCGTATAGGTTACGCCGTGGTAACTGTCATCCGGGGTACACAGACCTGCAAACTTTTCCGGATACTGAGTCCAGTCAAACTTACCGCTATCAACGATACAACCACCTACTGCCACACCGTGACCATCCATATACTTGGTGGTGGAATGGGTCACAATATCTGCGCCCCATTCAATAGGACGGCAGTTGACCGGTGTGGGGAATGTATTATCCACGATCAGCGGCACACCGTTCTTATGAGCGATCTTTGCAAACTTTTCGATATCCAGCACAGTCAGTGCGGGATTTGCGATAGTTTCGCCAAACATAGCCTTGGTATTGGGACGGAATGCGGCATCCAGCTCTTCCTCGGTGGCATCGGGATCCACAAAAGTAACATCGATACCCATCCGCTTCATTGTAACACTCAGAAGATTGAAGGTGCCACCGTAAATAGCGGTAGACGCAACAATATGATCTCCGCAGGATGCAATATTAAACAACGCATAGAAATTAGCAGCCTGACCGGAGCCGGTGAGCATGGC
>JAZQHW010000098.1:0-6401 GCA_045540795.1 Faecousia sp.
CTATCACTCCTCTGCCTTTTCTTTTGATTATATTATGACACAAAAGGATTCTCAAATCAATGAAAATTCTATAAATTTTATTACCTAATACAACGGAAAAAGAGGAAGGCGGATGCCTTCCTCTTGCTTACGCATTTTTCCTGCCTTAGTCAGCCTTGGCAGCCAGAACCTGACGACCGTTGTAGTTGCCGCAAGCCTTGCAAGCTCTATGAGGCATGACGGGCTCACCGCACTTGGAGCAAACCGTTACGCTGGGAGCAGCCAGCTTCCAGTTGGAACCACGCCGCTGATCACGACGGGCCTTGGACACTTTACACTTAGGGACAGCCATGGATGACACCTCCTTGGTCAAACTGCTTTAACAGCATTTCTTAAACTTACTTATCGAGAAGCTGCCGTAAAGCAGCAAAACGGGGATCCAATTCCTTTTGGCATCCGCAGGGACCGTCATTCAGGTCCTTACCGCATCTGCAGCAAAGTCCCTTGCAATCCGGTTCGCAAAGCATCTTGGAATCCATATTTAATACGAACACCGTCCGCACAATGTCTTCCAGATCCGCAGAATCCGCCTCCAGTGAGAATACCCACTCATCTTCACTGTCTTCATTGGAAAACTCCTCCACCAGAACCACATCGATGGGAAGCTCTACATCCCGGGTAAACTCAGAAGCACAACGGTCACAGACCCCGTGCAAACAGGTTTTCAGGCTGCCTTTCATCATCAGCACATCCGCTGTGTTGCGAACAGTACCGACTGCCAAAACAGGCTCCGTTACAGGACGACAGGTTCCAAATTGAAGATCGCTCAGATCCACACTTTCCGAAAAGGTTACAGACGCACCGGGGTTGTGGATGATTTCCTTAAGTCCCAGTCGCATAGTATCCCCCTCTTCATAGTCGTGCCTAGATATTATATAGGCTTTTATTCCATTTGTCAAACATTATTTTCCGTTTTTCAGAAGATTTACTGATTACCCTTCAAAATCCGACAGCGGAGTAAATACAGGCAACAGATGGATATTATCCTCTACGAAACTCTGCTGAATATTCAGCGCTTCCATTGCCGTGATCTGCAGGTAATCTCCCCGGTCATTGGTGGTACTACGGAAGAAGCACTGATTGGTGTCCGCATCCTCCACACTTTTCACAAATCCCTGCTCCACAGCATATTCCACATCCATTACCACCCGGTCAAAGAGGATCAGTTCGCCGCCCTCCAGGCGGAAATAATCTGTACCCCTTGCCCATTCACCCTTGGACCATTGTTTTTCCACATAGCCTGCCTCGTACAGACGATAGCTATCATTTTCGTTACCGCTGAACAGATGCACCAATCTTCCCGCGTCCAGGGTAAATGCATCATAGATAAAGGGAGATTCCAAGGATTTCAGCAGCAATTCATCTGTGCCGTTATTGTCCATATCTGCCAATGCCCAACCCAGCTCAGTCAATGAAGTATGTCCGTCGTACATATTACTCAAAGGATATTCTGTTATAGTACTGACCTTGGGAAACGCTTGTACCACCGCAGCAAGCAGATCCTTATACTCTTCTGCCATACCGGCATTTGCTTCCGTTGTTTCCGGAGCTGCGTCATAGTTGCCGCAGGCTGCCAAACTGCATACGATCAGCAACGCAAGACAAATCGCGATCCATTTTTTCATAGGTATTCTCCTTTTTGATTTTTCATAATCATAACACATCTTGATCCAAAAGTGAAGTATTCAGTTCTATTTATTCCTCCCGGGACATACCCTTGAGTAAACCGCAAAAGGAGGCTGGCTATGGAAACTGTTTATGCCGACATTGCCGCCCGTACCGGGGGCAATATTTATATTGGTGTGGTAGGTCCTGTCCGGACCGGTAAATCTACGCTGATCAAACGAATTATGGAAGCGCTGGTAATACCCAATATTCACGATCCCTATCAAAAAGAAAGGGCAAAGGATGAGTTGCCCCAAAGTGGTTCCGGCAGGACAATTATGACCAGTGAACCCAAATTTGTTCCGGAGGAAGCTGTGGAGATCGCACCGGATGACGCAACACGGCTGCGGGTACGAATGATCGATTCCGTAGGATATATGGTAGACGGAGCCGTAGGCGCTGAGGAAGAAGGTGTGCCCCGTATGGTCACTACACCCTGGTTTGACTATGAGATCCCTATGACCGAGGCTGCGGAACTGGGCACAAAAAAAGTGATGGAAGAGCATTGCTCCATCGGTCTTGTTGTCACCACCGACGGCACTGTGGCAGAGATCCCCCGGGAGGACTATCTGATTCCGGAAAAACGCGCTATTGAAGATATGACCGCCACCGGCAAACCTTTTTTGGTTATAGTCAACAGCCGGGACCCCAAAGGAGCTGCCGCCCAGGCAGCAGCAGAGCATATCCGTCAAAGTTTTGGTATTCAGCCGATCTGCGCCGACTGCCAGATTTTGGATGTGCCGGAGATCCTGGATATTCTGCGGCAGCTACTATATGCTTTTCCAATGCACCAGCTGCAAATTGCTATGCCCCGGTGGATGGATGCTTTGGAACCGACCCACCCCATCAAATCTCAGCTCTATAACACACTGATCCAACTATCCGGTGATATTACCCAGCTATATCAGGCAGAAAAGGTATTGTCCCAGCTGACACAGCTGGATGCCATTACTGATTTTTCTATCCGGAATATCGACCCGGGTACCGGAACAGTTACCTGTGCCCTCACCTTTCCGGAATCTCTGTTTTATGAAATTCTCAGCAACCAAACCGGCATTTCCATTCAAAACGACTCTCAGCTTTTCTCCCTGCTTACAGAGCTTTCCGCTGTTAAAAAGGAATATGACAAAATTTCCGATGCTTTGTCTTCTGTCAAAGCTACCGGTTACGGGATCGTAACACCCGGACCGGAGGAAATGACTTTGGAAAAGCCGGAGCTTTTACGAAAGAACGGTGCTTTTGGTGTAAAAATGAAAGCAGGTGCACCTTCCATTCATATGATCCGGGTAGATATCGACACAGAGATCAGCCCCATTGTCGGTGACGAGAAGCAATCTCAGGATCTGATCCGGTACCTTTCCGGTGAATCACCGGAAAAGCTGTGGGAGAGCAATATTTTCGGCAAATCCGTCTATGAATTGATTCGGGAAGGGCTGACTACCAAGCTGGTTCGCACACCCGGTGATGTCCGGGATAAATTCCGCGGCAGTCTTACCCGGATCGTTAACGAAGGTGCCACCGGTTTGATCTGTCTGATTCTGTAATTGACAAGGCATACATTTTCCTCTACAATAAAGAAAAAAAGGAGGTAATTACAATGGAATATATTTGGAAAGACCGCAAGCGTTATTTGGGACTTCCTTTAAGCTTTACCAGATACGCTTTATCGGATGATCGTCTGTTCCTGTCCGTTGGCTTTTTCAGCATCAAAGATGAAGAGGTCCTGCTCTACCGGATCCGGGATATCAACACCTCCCGCACCCTTTGGCAGCGGCTGTTCGGCGTAGGTACTGTTTCTGTGGTATCCTCTGACAAAACAATGCCCATTCTGATACTGAAAAATATTAAAAATCCTTTGGAAGTAAAGGAACTGCTTCACACGCAGGTAGAGGAAATGAAGATCCGCCGGCGTGTCCGTGTTGGCGAGATTATGACCGGCAACGACGGTGACTTGGATCCGGACGAGGACGAAATGAATGAGCCCTGACAAAAATGACCGTTCCCAAGGAACGGTCATTTTAATTACAATTCACAGTTGCCTACGGTTCTGGGGAAAGGCAGTACATCCCGGATATTGGTAATACCGGTCAAATACATTACGCACCGCTCAAAACCCAAACCGAAACCTGCGTGACGGGCAGAGCCATACTTCCGCAGATCCATATAGAAGCCATAGTCCTCAGGATTCATACCCAATTCTTCAATACGGTTCTTCAGGATCTCATAATCGTCCTCACGCTGAGAACCGCCGATGATCTCGCCGATACCGGGTACCAGGCAGTCCATAGCTGCAACCGTCTTTCCGTCGGGATTCAGCTTCATATAGAAAGCCTTGATATCCTTGGGATAATCTGTAACAAACACAGGCTTCTTGAAAACCTCTTCTGTCAAGTAGCGCTCATGCTCTGTCTGCAGATCACTACCCCAGTGAACAGGATACTGGAACTTATCATTGCACTTCTCCAGGATCTCAATCGCCTCTGTATAAGTTACACGGCCAAAGTCAGAATTAAGCACGTGGTTCAGACGATCCAACAGTCCCTTATCCACAAATTGGTTGAAGAATGCCATTTCTTCCGGAGCACGCTCCAAAACATAGGAAATGATATATTTGATCATATCCTCTGCCAAGCGCATATCATCGGAAAGATCTGCAAAAGCGATCTCCGGCTCGATCATCCAAAACTCAGATGCGTGACGGGTGGTGTTGGAATTTTCAGCCCGGAAGGTAGGACCAAATGTATAGATATTCTTAAATGCCATAGCGAAGGTTTCGCCGTTAAGCTGACCGGAAACGGTCAGGTTGGTGGGCTTACCGTAGAAGTCCTGAGAAAAATCCACCTTGCCGTCCTCGGTCTTGGGGATAGTGTGCAGATCCAGAGTGGTTACCTGGAACATTTCACCTGCACCCTCACAATCAGAGCCGGTGATCAAAGGGGTATGGACATACACAAAATCCCGTTCCTGGAAGAATTCGTGGATTGCCATCGCTGCCAAAGAACGGACACGGAAAACAGCCTGGAAAGTATTGGTCCGGGGACGCAGATGGGTGATAGTCCGCAAAAACTCCATAGTATGCCGCTTAGGCTGCAGGGGGTAATCACCGGTGGAAGCACCCTCCACCGTCACTTCTGCCGCCTGGATCTCGAAAGGCTGCTTAGAATCCGGTGTGAGAATCAAAGTACCCTTTACGATCAGAGCAGCACCAATATTGATTTTGGAAACTTCCTGAAAATTCTCAATGGTATCATTATAAACCACCTGAACAGGTGTAAAATATGTGCCGTCGTTAAGCACAATAAAGCCAAACTGCTTGCTGGGACGGCGATTACGCACCCAGCCGCCCACCGTAATCTCTTTACCTGCGTAGGCTTTGGTGTTCTTAAACAGCTCACGTACAGAAATCAGTTCCATAATCTTAACCTCTCTTACTTGGTATATAAAACATACAAAATAGTATATTCTAATTTTACAGAATTTACAAGAGGTAATTTGCATTTTTCCAAGAAATATAGGCATTGTGTTAAAATATTCAATGGTTTTTCCTTGCAAAATACATTTTCTGTATAAAAAGCAAAAAACAGTTGCAAATTAAATAAAAGCGTGCTATAATGCTCAGTGTGTCCGCCGCTGGGCACGCTTTATTGGGATGTCGCCAAGCGGTAAGGCACCAGACTTTGACTCTGGCATTCGTAGGTTCAAATCCTGCCATCCCAGCCATACGCTGAGGATGCACGCTTTGGATCCTCAGCACTTGACCCGCTAGCTCAGTTGGCAGAGCAATTGCCTTTTAAGCAATGGGTCTGGAGTTCGAATCTCCAGCGGGTCACCAAAAAAAGACAGATACCTTTTGAGGTGTCTGTCTTTTTTATTTTACCGGTGGACTGTCAATCTTGGTAGGTTGCAACAGGCGTTACGATGTACTCCGTTCCGGACACTTCCCGGTAGAAGGCTGCTGCTGCCGCCTGTTTATAAGGCATAAGCCATAGATTGCCAATGCCTAAAGTCAGCAAACAAAGAAAATCCCAACCAACAAAGCTGAACTCAAGGCAAAATAGGCGGAAGCGGTTTCCTTCCATCATTTGCTTGGAACGTTCAAGCGCTTCGCCAGCAGTAAGCTCCGGATGCTCTGCCAATATGTAGTCCGTCATTTTATACCCGTAAGCGGCAATAATACCGGGGATAATAAACAGCAGAGTCCAGAGGAACACAATCAATCCCCGCAATAAGTTTGCAGCAACCAAAGTTTTCCAGTATTTGAAATAGCTGAACATAGTATTGATCTCCGGTTCCTTCTGACGGTCCACCATATCCAAATTAAACCTGGCATAACCTACACTTGTAACGCTGCCTAAAAACAGGTACGCTACAGCCACCACCAAAGCCACAACCAGAATAACGGCGGCACCACCAATCAGGATGCCTGTCAGCGTTTCATCCCAGCCGCCACCGAATGTATAGATCTGCTGGTTTCCCACTTCAAAACTGGCGGAAGGACCGCCATCTCCAAAATTTAAATTGATCTCCGGTCCACCCGATGACACGGCACCTACCAAAGATGCTACAAAGCCGGTAAGCACGGCAATTGTCCATCTGCCGGACAATGCATTTCTTGCAATACTTCTAAAATCCGCTGCGTATTTCATATTTTCACTCCCATCTTCTCTCGGAGGTCTCCGAGGCTCTTCTCATACTGT
>JAZQHW010000099.1:0-3094 GCA_045540795.1 Faecousia sp.
TTTCTGCTTTTGCACATAGAAATACCCCCATAAGAAACAGTTTTTCTTTTTCACTGTCTCTTATGGGGGTAGCATATCAATGAATGCAACGCACCTTTTAAAACTTTTACAATGGGGTTTGTTTGATTTTGGCGTACCGGCGGGGGTACTGTGCCGGTGTGGGTGCGATCTTTTTCAAAACGATTACAGTATGGGCAGTATCCTCTACCGGGAATTCTGCTACCTGCTCTAACTGCAGACCCAGCTTTTTAATGGCATTTTTTGCTTCTGCCAGTTCTTCCCGGGCGGCAGTGCCTTTCATTGCCAGGACTTTGCCGCCTACCTTTACATAGGGGGCAGTGAGCTCCAGCAGAATATTCAGTCGCGCCACGGCACGACTGGTGGCATAATCGTATTGTTCCCGGCGGGTGGCAACGGCTTCCTCTGCCCGGGCAGTGACACATTCTGCCTCCACACCCAACTGAGGCAGCACCGTTTCCAGCCAACTCATTCGTTTACCCAAAGAGTCCAGCAGCGTCAGCTGCATTTGGGGACAGGCGATCTTAAGGGGGACACCGGGAAATCCGGCACCGCAGCCTACATCGATCACCCGCTTGTGGGAAAGATCTTCCAGGGTAAGCAGGGAAATGCTGTCCAGCAGGTGCAGCTTTGCTACCCGGTCCGGTTCTGTAATGGCGGTGAGGTTCATTACCTTATTCTGCTCAACCACGGCTGCACCAAAGGCACAGAGGTTATTTTGTGCCTCCGGGCTTAGCGCCAGACCCAGGGCAGGCAGACCGGCTTTTAAGGTTTCCAGCATTGTATCAGCCTCCTGTGGGAGCGGTGCTTTCGTCGGGAGTGGTTTCCATAGGAACGGTGGAAAGGGACAGGTCCACCTGATTGGTGTCAAAGGGATCAAAGGGTGCTTCTTCCTCTTCATGGAGAGGTACGATAAACTTCTGAATATACCAGCTTGCCAGCAGATCGGAAACGTCACTATATTGGGAGAAGGTGACGGTAACCTTTTCTTCCTCTTCCTCCACGGTACGGGATTCTGCACCTACCTTGGCGTGGACCACTTCTCCGTAGAAATCCATACATTGCTCCAGATCGTGGCGCAAAAGCTTACTGACACCTTCGTCGGTTCGCTTGGCGCAAGCCTGGGCAGTGCTGGTGGGAACAGATGCCAAAGCTTGATAGCTGTAGTAATAAGCCATTAAATAGGCAGAATACTGGAAATCCGGGGAGCTGTTATGCATACCTGCCAGGAAAGCGGCAAAGTTGGCGTCGGCTTCCGTATAGATCACCATCCGGTGTGCCATCTCTTTGCAAATGGCAAAGGGCATTGCGGCAACGGGAACTTTGGGATTCACGGCAGATTCGCCGGTAAGCGCCACGGTGATTCCGGAGGTGCCTTTTACATTGCCCCACTGCTGCACCTTTACCGGTGCGGTGGAGCCGGCAAAGACAGACATTGCCTGCTCATAGGTCAGATTTTGGAAGCCGTCAGCGGCTTGCTTTGCCATATCCTCAAAGGTGCCGAACTGGGGTTCGCCCTTGGCGTCCCGGTCAACTTTTTCAGCCAAAGCATTGGCTTGGTCACGGAAATAAACCACAGTTTCGTTCAGCTCGGAAACGGTATAATCGGCAACATCCAGTCGAATATCGTCAGCCAAAGGTCCGGCATAGGCATTGAGCCCGTACACCAGGGTATTGAGCATCAAAATACAGCTGACAGTGGCACAGACCCATCCGAACCACTGGACAGGATTCCACTTCAGAATGATCATCAAAACCACAGTCACCAAACCGGCGGCGATGAGACCCATCAAAAGCACCTGCCACAGGCAGAAGCTGATAGTGCTGGACCAATCTGCCAGTGAGGTAAGGATCAGCCGGGACATATAGGGATAGATCATATCTACCAGCACACGATGACCTTCGGCAAAGGCACCCAGTGCCCAGGAAATGGCGGCAAAAATGGCAGCCACCAGATAGCCACGCCAATATTTCAAAGGAAACGCCTCCTTATTTTAACGATTATCTTATAGTATAACACAGTTTTTAGAAAATGTCTGCCCCTAATTTTCAGATAATTCCCCGTTGGGCTCTGCCAGAACACCGTCTTTGTAAATATCGGTTATCGTTACAGTGCAAATACGGTTGTGCAGGGCTTCCCCGAGCATATAAACTTTAATATAATTGGGGGTATGTCCGGTGAAATATTTCCCTTCCGGCTCTTCAAAAAGTACTGATCCTGTGGTGCCGATAAGATCCTTCCGGTAGGACAGGGACATCTTCTCTGCCACGGCAATCGCTTCCCGGCTTCGCTGTTCCTTTGTGGCATTGTTATGCTGACCGGGCATTTTGTCTGCCGGTGTGCCGGGGCGGCGGGAATAGGGGAAGATGTGCATATCCGCAAAGCCGCACTTTTGGATAAAGGCAAGGCTTTGGGAAAATTCTTCTTCTGTTTCCCCCGGGAAGGCAACGATCATATCTGTGGTCAGGGCACAGCCGGGGAAGGCTTGCTTCAGGGCAGTGACACTTTCCAAGTAGCGGGCGGTATCGTACTTTCTGCCCATACGGGAAAGAACGGTGTCGCAGCCGGATTGCATAGAAAGATGGAACTGGGGGCATAGGTTGGGAAGATCCTTCAGCTGCTTGCAGAATTCTTCCGTAACGATCCGGGGCTCCAAAGAACCCAGGCGGATCCGTATAGTGGGGAATTCCCGGCACAGGGTGCGGATCAGAGTGTGCAGCGCAGGCTTTCCGGGAAGATCACGTCCCCAGGAGGCGATCTCAATTCCGGTGATCACCAGCTCCCGGTAGCCTTGGGCTTCCAGGTCTTTGGCTTGCTCTAGAATAAGGTCAACCGGTGCAGATCGCACCGGTCCCCGGGTGTAGGGAATGATGCAGTAGGTGCAGAAATTGGTGCAGCCGTCCTGAATCTTCAGCATTGCCCGGGTCCTGCCTTCCAGACCGCCGGCGGGGAGAATTTCAAATTGTCGTCGCTTCAATGCCTGATCCACCTGTTCCCGGTGCTGCCGGTCCTCTATGGACTGAAGCATATGACGGAGGAATTGCTCCCGGTCACCGCTGCCGCCAATGACATCAG
>JAZQHW010000100.1:0-10444 GCA_045540795.1 Faecousia sp.
CATTCTTCTTGTTTTTCATGGTGTTGTAGTTTCTCTGCTTGCACTCGGAGCATCTCAAAGTGACTTTAACGCGCATAACGGCACCTCCTTAAAATTGCCTCCCTGTATCACTCCGGCTATCATAAATTTAGTAAGCGGCCAACTACAATTGCCGCTCCGAAGCTGAAATGGGCATAGAAAATAGCCCGTTTCACAGGTAAAATCCATTCTAACACAAGGAATTGATTTCGTCAACAATTTTTTTCTTTATTTTTTTATAATTTTGGACTATAATGAAGAAAAATCAATTATAAAGGAAAGAGTGTGATTTACTGTGCGGATTATGGGTATTGATTATGGTGATGCCCGGACCGGTATTGCGATATCAGATCTGCTTTGCTCCATTGTTGGACAGGCTATGGTTATTCACAGCAGAAATGATAATAAGACATTGGAACAGATCCAAAAACTTGTTACGGATAATGAAGTTGGACGAATCGTTGTGGGATTGCCTAAAAATATGGACGGCACCGAGGGTGCCAGAGCAGAGCTATGCCGTGCGTTTGCCGAAAAGGTTGCGGAAGTAACGGGGCTTCCGGTGGATCTTTGGGATGAACGCCGTACAACTGTGGAAGCCCATAATATTCTTTCTGAACATAATTACCACGGAAAAAAACGGAAAAATACAGTAGATGCTGTTGCTGCGTCATTGATTTTGGAGGGTTATCTGACTTTTCTCGGCAGGTAAAGAATTTCCCGGATTCCTGTGAACAGGAGTAATATACCAAAGGCTTTTTTTAAAAAGGCTAAGTCAGCATTTTTTGCCAGTATAGAAAAAATGCCGGCAAAAACACACCCTGTTATAATAGCCGGAAATATCTTTTTGAGATTCAGAGAACCTTGCTTTTTGCGAAATATTGTAGCAATTAGTGCTGATGGCAGGAAAAACAGAAGATTGAGGATCCTTGCGTCGTTTTGCGCCATTCCCAATACCAATGTTAGCCATAAAATTAATAGACTTCCGCCACCGACACCCAATCCTGCCAAAAAGCCAAGGACTGTTCCAACGATGATCGAAAATGGAATGCTGTTCAGCATATATACCGTATCCCTCCCCAAAGGATCAATCCTCCAAGCATACGGTGCAGCCAAAGTGTAGGTATTTTTCTTCCAAAGATACCGGCTAGTATGCCACCAATACTGCTGCCAACCAAATAGGGGAGAACAGTCCTGAAGTTAAGGACTGTGTTTGGCGTTGACAACAGCAAGGATATTATGCAAACGGGGAGAATGATTGAAACAGAAGTTGGGAAGATCTCGTCCTCGTTCAGTTCTCCGCAAAGACTAAGGAGCGGCACCAGCAGCATACCACCGCCGGCACCGAATAATCCGTTGGCTGCACCGGCTGCAGCACCTGCGATACATAGACGAAAAGGTATTTTATTCATTAAAAAGAGCACCTCCTGTGGAAATTTTCTCCACAGGAGGTGTTTTTATACAGATTTCATTAGTAGCTGGGGGAAAGAATGACATCCAGATTCATCTTGGAGGTATCTGCCAGTGCAGCAGAAACAGGTTCCAGAATCGCATCGTACCAAGCCAGCTGATCATTGGAACGCATTTCTTCGATGATCATATGATCACGGTATGTGAGCTCGTCTGCTCCAACGTAGTACATTACGTGATAACCGAACTCGGTTTCAATAACCTCAGCGTCACCGGTTTTACGATCAGTGCTGATTGCCCAGTTGCGGAAGTTCTCAACATAGTTGGAGTCCTTGTGGATATCCTCAAACAGACCGCCTTCGGATGCAGAGGTGTCTTCACTGTGATCCTTAACCAACTGAATAAAGGTGTCCTCAGTTGCCTCGCCTTCCTTCCACTCCTTCAGATAGCCGTCTGCTGCTTCCTTAGCAACTGCTTTCTCTTCATCGGAGTAAACGGTTTCACCGGTTTCCTCGTCCTCAGTACCACCCTTGAACTTAACCAACAGGTGACGAACGTTGCCCATTGCGGTGTCGTTGTCATCAACACTGTGGAAGACAGCAACATAGTAACCGTTGATTTCAGTTACTTCCTCGCCGCTTTCGTTCTTGACCGTGGAGGTGTTGGGAATTGCTGCGATATCGCCTTCTTTGCGGTCCTTGTCAGCAAGCCACTCGTTCAAAGGCGCGTTGATCTGGCTGTACATCTGATCCTTGTACTCATTAACTGCAATCTGACCGTCCTCGTTGACCTCGATGGTCTTGCTGATTTCTTCCAGCTCGTCTACGTCTTTTGCAGCTGCCATTTTTTCTGCGGCTTTCTTCATAGCTTCTCTTGCTGCAGCTTTTTCTTCCTCAGTGTGGACAGTGTTGCCGTCTTCGTCCTTAGTGCCACCCTGAATGAATTCGGTGTAGCTCATATAGCTGCTATGGTAAGTATAAGAATTGAAGTTGGCACCGTTGTCTTTGTCATACTCTGCGATTGCCGCATCGTCATATTCCAAGGATTCTTCGTGTGCTTCGTAGTAAGCATCTGCAATTGCAGTCCGCTCACAGTATGCCTTATAGGTCTTGGCGGTTGCACCGTTGCCGTAGCTCATTCTCAGATACTGGTTGGAGTTGCTGTAACCGTAAAGCTTTGCGTAGTTCTCCAAATTGGTCAGCAGGTTGTCGAGGTTTTCCTGATCTTCTTCAGGGAGTGTGAAGCCCTCAGCCATTGCTTTATTGTAAAGGGCAGCGTCCCGCTGTGCTTCGTTCAAAGCTATATCCAGGAAGTAATCAGCCCAGGTTACATTATTTTCAGCATCGTTCATCTGCTCACTTAAAGGCTTGGAAGTATCCAGACCGATCGCCTGCAGATATACATCAGTATAGGAAGTGTAGTCGCTATACCACTGGCTGTAAGTTTCGTTGATTGCGTCGTTGAAGTAGTAGCTGAATTCAACGCTGTTCAGCTGTTCGTCTCCGATGGTGACAGCAACAGTGTTCTTTTCAACGATGCCGCTTTGGTTGAAAGCACGAACACCCAGTACACACAGGGCAATACAGGCGATCAGTGCAATAGCAGCTACGAAAATAGTTGTATAAACCTTTAACTGCTTATCTTCTTCTTGCTGCTGACGCTGCTTTTGTGTAAGCAGTTCAGTTGTTTGCTCTTTGCGGAGCTTTTTCTTATCGGATGCGCTCATTTGTAACATTCCTCTCGTTAAACATAGCGTGATGCATCGATGACTCGGACGCATATACTTTGTCATTATAACCGATTCTTTTCATACTTTCAAGTATAATTATTGTAGATTTTATGATTGTTAGAAAAAATTAACAAATTAAATGGGGGAGCTTGCGCTCCCCCAAACCCGCTTCGGCCGTAATGCATCCGATTATGACCTGCACGAAATGGCAGGTGGGTTGCCGCTCCTAGCTTTAGCTGCTCCCAACGTCCACCTATCGTCAAAGCGTAGGTGGGAGGTCTGCAATCCAGGTAGGAAGTCTAACATCCCAAATAAATGATGTGGGTCCAAAAGGACACACCACGCACCAAGCAGGCGGCTGGTTATCCGTCAATTTCTTCTTCGTCGTCTTCGTAAAGCTGATCCATAATTAAGGAGTATACAGCTTCCAGTTCTTCTTCGTCTTCAATGGCGCAGAGAATTGGTTCACCGTCTTCCTCGACAGATTTAAGAATGCTGACTTCCAAGTTAGTATCCTCATCTGTATTTGCAGGGACAACTGCCAAATAAGTTTCTCCGTTGTATTCCAAGGTGGAAAGAACCTCTAACTCAAATTCGGTTCCGTCTTCATCTATGATGGTCATAAAATCGCTTCCGTATTCATCGGACATAGCAATACCTCCTTCTGCTTATAATTTTATTTTAATCCAAGATCCATATAAAATCAAGTAAAATCCTGTATAACAGGGGATACTTTATTTGCTGGAATTGCAATAATAAACAAATTCTCGAAATTTACGCATTTTTAATAAAATAAGTCTTTTGTTTTATGAGGTCGTGTGTTATAATGGTATGAGTGTAATTATGTATATATGCTGATTTTCCATACGAATCACGAAAGCGTGCAATGGAGGTAAATATAATGTCTCATAAGAACAAGAATCAGGATAAGCCTATCCGTCAAAACTGGAAGCCTCACTGGGGCGTGGATGTGCTGTACAAGATCTGGAGAGCTTTGTTTGCTTGCTTCAAGATTTTTGCAGGTGCGGCAGCCACTGTTTTGTTAATTGTTATTGTATGCGGCTTCGTTTTTGCCGGCATCATGGGTGACTATCTGGAGGGGGATATTCTGCCCAACGCATCTGTTGTTTTGGATGATTTTGAACTGGATGCGCCCTCTTATGTGTATTGCGTGAATGAATCCGGTGAGATTGAGCGGTTGCAGGAACTTTATGCCAGTACCGACTGGAAAAAAGCAACCTATGATGAGATCCCCAAGTATTTGATCTATGCAGCAGTAGCAATTGAGGATAAGCGATTCTATGAACACCAGGGTGTTGACTGGTTTACGACGATCAAAGCCTTTGCCAATATGTTCTTCGGTGACGAAACTGTGGGTGGCTCCAGTATTACACAGCAGTTGATTAAGAATATAACCGGTAAGGATAGCGTTACGGTTCAGCGTAAGGTGCAGGAGTTCTTCAGCGCTACATTGGTGGAAAAGAATAACGACAAGAAAGTTATTATTGAGGAGTATCTGAACTCGATCTATATGGGTCAGGGCTGCCGTGGCGTAAAAAGCGCAGCAGAAGCCTATTTTGGAAAGGAACTGCAGATGCTGACAATTGCTGAGTGTGCAAGCTTGATCAGTATCACCAATAATCCTTCTTTGTTCGATCCTTATAATGATGCTGCCTTCACATACGAGGGTGAGGTCATGAACGGTAAGGAAAGAAACCGCCATCGTCAGATGCTGGTTTTGGGAGAAATGCTTTCTCAGGGATATATTACTCAGGAGGAGTATGATGAGGCTGTTGCCCAAAAACTGATATTAAAGAGCAAGATCGATGAAAATGATAAATGGATCGTTTGTTCCAACGAGAACTGTGACTATCAGGGAATTCGCAGCACATATCTGAAAAACGAAGTGTTGAAGTGCCCTGAATGCGGAACCGAGCCAAAGGTCATTACAGACTCCTCCCAGGAAGTATATTCCTATTTTGTGGATTCCACGCTGGAGGATGTTGCCCGGGATCTGGCGCTGAAAGACGGTATTACCGCCTGGAACGACGATATTTGGGAAGTGTACCTGGACCGTATCAACCGTGGCGGCTATCATATCTATACTACGATGGATAAACAAGCCCAGGCGCAGGTGGACAAGATCTATCAGGATCTGGATAACATTCCGGATACCAGAAGTGTTCAGCAGCTACAGTCTGCTATCGTTCTGATCAGCAATGAAACCGGCGATGTTATTGCAATGGCTGGCGGTGTCGGTATGGACAAAGTGCACTTTGGCTTTAACCGGGCACAGACGGAATTGCAGTCCGGCTCCTCCATCAAGCCTTTGACTGTTTACGCACCGGGCTTCGAGCAGGGTTCCATTTCCCCGGCTACGGTGATTAAGGATCTGCCGATGGAGTATTCTGGTGGTGCCTGGCCTAAGAACGACAATCGCAAATATTCCTACAAAAGAACGATTTACAGCGGTATTGAGGACTCTGTGAATGCAGTTGCCGCCAATACACTGCAAAAAATCGGAGCGAACTATGGATACGAGTTTGCAAAAAACTCTTTTGGCTTGTCAACGTTGGTGGATGAGGATTTGCAGTTCGCTTCTTTGGCATTGGGTGCACAGGAGCATGGCGTTACGGTAAGGGATATGGCATGTGCTTTCGCCACATTCCCCAATAACGGTGTGTACCGTCTGGGAAGAACCTATACAAAGGTTTATGACAGACACGGTAATGTGATTTTGGATAATGCACAGAAGTCCAAACAGATCCTAAGTGAAAAAGCAGTCAACTATACGAACTATTGCTTAACAAACGCTGTTAGTGCCGGTACCGGTGGCGGTGCGGATTTCTATGATGTGGATGTTGCGGGTAAGACTGGTACTACATCCAGCAGCCGTGACCGCTGGTTCTGTGGTTATACCGGTTATTATACGGCTGCCGTATGGTGCGGTTATGACGTTCCCGAGCAGATCAGCTTGAATTTTAATCCCGCGGCTCGCTTGTGGAGATATGTTATGGAGCCACTCCATGAAGGACTGGAGAATATCCGTATGTATGATACAAGCAAGATGAATTATGTCTCTGTTTGCTTGGATTCCGGTAAGGTGGCAACAGATGCTTGTAAGAATGATATCCGCGGAAGCCGTGTTGAAACTGTTCTGGTATATCCGGAGGATTATCCCGGCGGAAGATGCGATAAGCATACTACGATGGAATTGTGTACAGTAGGTAAGGGTGTAGCCACCGAGTACTGCACTTTATTTGCCGGAGTTGACGAAAATGTCAAGATGGAGAAGAAAGCGCTTCTTAAGATAAATCAGGATGATTATAATGAACTGGTTAAGGCGAAGAACTATGGTCTGCACGCTGAATATACAATGGACAATTATGTGTATATGGTTACAAAAGACGGCAAGGATGCGGCATTCCATGGATTTGGTGGCGATGTTAATTTGAATACAAGTATTCCCTATGTAGTGTGCTCAGTTCACACCAAAGCAGCATGGGATAAGTACCAGGAGGAGCTCGCTGCTGCAACGCAGCCCAGTGAACCGGAAGAAACGCAACCGGGTGCTGATCAGGAAAAACCGGAAACAAACCCGACTACGGAAAGTAAGCCTGCTGAGACCAAACCCAGTGGAAGCACCGGAGGACTGGTTCAGTAACAGACAAGGAGAAACAGATGATTTGGATTTCCGATGAATGGAAAGATTACGAAGTGCTGGATACAGCCAACGGTGAGCGATTGGAAAGATGGGGAAACCATATTCTGGTTCGCCCGGATCCTCAGGTGATCTGGGATACGGAGCAGAAGGATCCCAGGTGGAAAAAATACGATGCCCGCTATGTGCGCTCTAACACCGGAGGCGGTCATTGGACAGCCCATCATTTGCCGGAGCGTTGGCAGATCCGGTATAAGGATTATCTCACGTTTAATGTGAAGCCGATGAATTTTAAGCATACCGGCGTGTTTCCGGAACAGGCAGCAAATTGGGATTTTATCAGAGAAAAGGTTGCATCTGCCGGCAGACCGGTACGGGTGCTGAATTTGTTTGCTTATTCCGGAGGTGCTACTTTGGCTGCAGCAGCCGGTGGTGCTGAGGTATACCATGTAGATGCATCAAAAGGTATGGTAGCTTGGGCAAAAGAAAATGCAAAATCTTCAGGTTTGGCAGATAAACCGATTCATTGGATCGTGGATGACTGCGGTAAGTTTATCCAGCGTGAGATCCGCAGAGGTCGACGTTATGACGGAATCATTATGGATCCGCCCAGTTATGGACGCGGTCCCAGCGGCGAAATCTGGAAAATGGAAACAAGTTTTTATCCGTTTTTGCTGGAAACGGCAAAATTGCTGACGGATAATCCGCTTTTTGTGATTATTAATTCTTATACAACAGGCTTGGCGCCTTCTGCTGTGGGTTATGCTTCGGATATTGTTTTTGGTGGTGTATGCGGCGGCAGTACAGCAGTGGGTGAACTGGGGTTACCGGTTCGGTCAACGGGCTTGATGTTGCCCTGCGGTGCTGCAGGAAGATGGACACCTTAAACCGGTCACGGTATTTGATTGGAGGAATTGAATTGCCAACTGCAATTTCTGTTGAACATTTGGCATATGAATACCCGGGTGTGGATAACACACCTGGTGTTCCTGTGTTTGAAGATTTAAATTTGACAATTGAACAGGGAAGCTTTGTGGCAGTATTGGGTAGTAACGGATGCGGTAAGTCAACCTTGGCAAAGCATTTCAATTCTATTCTGCTTCCCTCCGGGGGTAAGGTATTTGTATACGGTATGGATACTGCAGATGAGGAATTATTGATGTATGTTCGTCGCACCGTCGGTATGGTGTTCCAAAATCCGGACAACCAGATCGTTGCTAATGTGGTGGAAGAGGATGTTGCTTTCGGTCCGGAAAACCTGGGCATAGCCAGTCCTGTCATCCGACAGAGGGTAGATAGTGCCCTAAAGCAGGTTGGAATGTATGAGTATCGCAACCATGCACCCCATTTGCTTTCCGGTGGTCAGAAACAGCGTGTTGCGATTGCCGGAATTATTGCGATGCAACCAAAATGCATTGTGCTGGATGAACCTACAGCTATGCTGGATCCCCGGGGCAGAAGGGAAGTCATGGAAACGGTTCTTACTTTAAACCGGGAAAAGAACATTACTGTTATTCTAATTACCCATCATATGGATGAAGCGGCAATGGCACAACGTGTTGTTGTTTTGAGTCAGGGGAAGGTTGCCGCTGACGGCACACCGGAAGCGGTGTTTTCTCAGGTGGATATGCTTCACAGTATCCGATTGTCAGCACCGGAAACAGTAGAGTTGTGTAATGAACTGAACAAGAACGGCTTCTCTTTGCCGTTGGATCGTTTGGATTTTGAATCATGTGCGCAGGCACTTTATGAACAGATAAAGGCTTGACGGAGGGATGATCGTGTCTCCTATTCTGGAAGTAAAGAATTTACATCACATATACAGCGCCGGGACACCCTTTGAGCATATTGCTTTGGAGGATGTCAGTTTTTCCGTGGAACGGGGAGAGTTTATCGGCGTTATTGGACATACCGGTTCCGGTAAGTCTACATTAATTCAGCATTTGAACGGATTGTTGAAACCCACCGCCGGAACAGTTGCGCTGGACGGTAAGGATATCTGGTCTGACAAAGCACTGACAAGACAGAGCCGTTTTCGGGTAGGTCTGGTTTTCCAATATCCGGAATATCAATTGTTTGAGGAAACGGTTTATAAGGATATTGCCTTCGGTCCTAAAAATATGGGATTGAATCCGGAGGAGATCGACCGTCGGGTTCGGGAGGCTGCCGGCTTTGTGGGTATTACTGAGAAACAGTTACAGGTATCCCCCTTTGATTTGTCCGGTGGACAAAAACGCAGAGTTGCCATTGCCGGTGTGATCGCGATGGAACCGGAAGTTTTAATTTTAGATGAACCCACCGCAGGATTGGATCCTGAGGGAAGAGAAGATATTCTGTCCAACATTGATGCCTACCGAAAAGCAAAAAATGCAACAATTATGATGGTGAGCCATTCTATGACAGATGTCGCCCGGTTGACCGACCGATTGCTGGTTATGAACGGAGCACATTTGGCAATGGATGGAACACCGGCTGAGGTGTTCTCTCGTGCGGATGAGCTTTTGGCTATGGGACTGGATATTCCGGAAATCACCCGGGTGTTCCTGAAGCTGCAGCAGATGGGTGTCAATGTGCCCAGGGTATATACCGTTGACCAGGCAGTTCAAGCCTTAACTGCTTTGAAAGGGGGAAACGGAAATGCTTAAGGATATTACATTAGGGCAGTATTTCCCGGGAAATTCTCCTGTTCATTTATTAGATCCTAGAACAAAGCTTTTGTTATTGGTGGCATATATTGTTGCACTGTTTACAGCATCCAACTGGATATCCTATGGCGTAATGGCTGCCTTTTTAATTTTGACAATTGCGATATCTACGATTCCTGTGAAAGCAATTTTACATGGTATGAAACCGCTTATGATGATTCTGGTATTTACCGGTGTATTAAATATCTTTTTTACCACCGGAGATGAGCCAATCATTCATATTTGGATCATAAAGATTTATTGGGAGGGTATTCAGCGTGCTTTATTTATGATGGCACGGATCCTGATGCTCATAACCGGTACTTTTTTGCTTACCTATACTACATCTCCTATCGCGCTGACAGACGGGTTGGAATCGTTGTTGGGACCACTGAAAAAGATCCGTGTTCCGGTTCATGAGCTTTCTATGATGATGTGTATTGCGCTGCGTTTTATCCCTACACTTATCGAAGAAACGGATAAAATTATGTCTGCTCAAAAGGCGCGGGGTGCGGATTTTGAAAACGGCAAGCTTATGCAGCGAGTTAAAGCATTGGTGCCAATACTGGTCCCGCTGTTTATCAGCGCCTTCCGCAGAGCAGATGAACTGGCTACTGCGATGGAATGTCGTTGCTATCAAGGTGGCGAAGGCCGTACGAAAATGAAGCTTTTGCGCTATCGGCTTCGGGATTTCAAAGCGTTTATTCTTGGCACCTGTATGGTTGCCGTGATTTTTGTACTTCACGCATGGGGGTTGTGAGGATTCTATGCGCAATATTGCTTTGTTATTAACATATGAGGGAACTGCTTATCACGGTTGGCAAATGCAGAAGAATCTAGCTACGGTGCAGCAAACCCTTGAGAAAGCAATTGGTATGGTGGTTGGTCATTCTGTTCATGTCACAGGTTGTGGCAGAACCGATGCTGGCGTCCATGCCAAATGCT
>JAZQHW010000101.1:0-5276 GCA_045540795.1 Faecousia sp.
TTCCGGGCTTCGGTCATTTCAACGGTTATGGTGCGGGTATGGCAGCCGTCTGCTCCGGAGGTAGCCCAAATAGTGGTGCCTGCAGGCAGCACCTGCCATTGATAGGTGGAATTACCGTCTGCCGGATGGCAGGAGAAGGTGATGGTATCACCATCTGTACCGGTAAAGTCCTTGGGATGGACCAGAATACCGGAAGCGGGCAGCCACAGCGTAGCCACACCGGACATTGTGCTTTTTCCGTTTTCGTCTGTGATGTAGCACCGGTACTGGTTGCCACTCCGGGCGGTGGTCATAGAAAGGGTGATGGTATCGGTATTATATCCCTCTGCGTGGGAAATTGCCCAGTCAGAGCTGGGGGTCTTCACCTGCCACTGGTAGGACAAGCCATCACCGGTAGCATCCACAGAAATCGTAATGGGTGCTCCGGGAATGCCGGTAAAGTTTTTCGGCTGGGTGACGATCTGAATGCAATTCCTGCTCTTGATCTCAGCCAGCTCTCTGCCGTTTTGCCAGGTATAGGTATGGCTGCTGTCACTTAGGGGGTTGCCTATGGTGTCGTAAGCAATGGTCTTTCCGCCGTAGCTTGTGAGAAGATCACCCCAGGTGCTGTCGTTGTAGGTATAATCTACATAATCCACATATGCGCCGATATCCACATTATTGGGGGTATAGGCGAATGTACGGCGGTTTTCCAGATTGCCGCTTTCATCGTATGCCCATACATAGGTATAGCCTGCCGCCTGGTTATTCTCCCGGATCAGCTGATTGGCTTCGTCATATTCATAGCTTATGGTCTGATTGCCATCTTTGATAGACAGAATATTGCCGTTATTGTCATACGTATAAGTATATGTCTTGTGATAGCCGGTGGCAGTATTCTTCATCGTTGCCACCTGTCCGGTGGCATTGCCGCTGGCAGTCTTAAACGTATACTCGGTAGTCAGGACAGCCGTATTATTTAATTTAAGCTGGTTTTTTTCTGTCCTGCCCAAGCTATCATATTCATAGGTCTTGGCGGCATAGCTTGTGAATGAATCGTTTTCGTTAATATTGCCTTTTTTATAAACCGTGATCCGGTTGTCCTGGTCATAGGTGCATACGCTTGCCCGCCTGTGACCGTTGGTGGTTTCCATTATTTTGGTGATCCGGTTACTGGTATCGTAGGTAGTAACGGTGGATACGCTGTGGCCGGTACCTGTCTCTTCCTGGCTCACCAGTCTGCCGGTAAGGTCATAATGATAGGTAGTGGTGATCCCGGTGGCAGAGTCCGTTACGGAGGCCAGGTTGCCCTCGTTATTATACCGGTAGGTGACCGTAGCACCGTCCTCGTAGGTTTCCTTGGTCACTCTGCCTGCCTTATCATAGCTATATTGTACCTTATCACCATTGCCGTAGTCAAGTCTTGAAAGCAAATTTCTTCCGTCTGTTGTATAAGAATAGGTTGCCAGGTTCCGGCTACCCACCTTTACCGCAGTCCGCAGACCGAAATTGCCATAGGTGAAGCTATAGGCGGTGCTGGGGGTTTGCAGCTTGGTTAGATAATCATCTGTGTAGGTATAATTCGCGCTGTGGGTTTGATAGTTAGGATTTTCGTCGGTGTGCGCGGTAGTGTACTTGCCGGTGGATTTGGAAGAAACGCCGGTGAGCCGGTACATACTGTCGTAGGTATAGACCGTCTTGGTAGTATCCGAATCCTTCGGGTATTTTACCCAGTTCAGCACATTGGTATTGGCATTATAGCTGTAAGTGGTTACCTTCCCCTGGGCATCCGTTGTGCTTTTCAGGGTGTTTCCGTTGTTTTCATAGACAGCACTTGTCTGGATGGTGGTACCGTTGGTGTTTTGGATCTTTACTTCTGTATTATTGCCGTAGGTATCGTAGGCAAATTCATACTTGAGACCTTCCTCTGTTGTTGCTGTTTTTACATTATGGTAGGAATCATAGGTATAGGTCAGCTCTGCTTCGGTGGGCAGGATCTCCTTAGTCAGATTGTTATTGGTGTATTCGTATTTTGTGGTTTCTCCCTGTAGGTCCTGGACACTGGTTACATTGCCGTTTTTGTCATAGGTATAGCTGCTGCCGAACCGTTCCTTGTACAGCTGGATGCCGTCAAAATGTGCAGTATTGGCATTATAGTCATAGGCAATGGTCACGGTGATGGCAGAATATGCTTTTTCCGCTACCATTGCGGCAGAGGCATACTGCCAGCTCTTAGCATCGGGATTAAAGTCGGCAGAAAAGGTTTCTGTTGTGTTATCCGTATAGTGGAAGGTGCCCTGGATGGCAAATTTGCGGTTATCCCCGTAGATAGGAACAGAATCTGCCTTTGCCCAGCCTGCCAGGACAAAGCTCTCCTTTGCCCCGCCGCTGACATTGATCATCTGTGTCAGGTGTTTTGGTCCGGTGGGGTTGCCTGTGATCTGAAATACATTATTATCCAGCTGGGGTGCGAAAATGTCTGCGCTCTGGACAACGGCATCGCTGCTGGTACAGCCGGATCTCGTCCAGCTGGCAGGCAAGGTGGCGCTGTGGAAGTCACCGTTACCCACCATATTATACCGGCTGGCAGTATCTGTCAGCTCTCGCTGGGCGCAGTCCATATAGAAAGTGCCTGCATCCTTGGTGAGGATATGGCATTCCACACTCTTGGCGGCAGTTCCGGTGTTCCGGTAGGTCACCTCCAGCCGGGTCCAGCCGCTGTTTGCTGCAGCGGTTTTACTGGTGACGGTACTGCTGCCGCTTTTTGCCATCAGATACACCGATGCGGAAGATGGCTTCACATAACAGGAGAAGGTATAGCTTTTGCCTGCCGGGACGGACATTGCCTTGCTGTAGACACCCGCGGCAGTACCGGAAGTACTGTTGGTGACCTTTAAGGATTTTTTGCCCATATAGGCGGTGGTGGTAACAAAAGCGGCAGTTGCGGTACTGCCGGTGGCAGGCCAGCTATTGCCAAACTCCATTCCACCGTCGATCAGCCGGTTGGCTACCGTATACTGCAGCTTGGAGCTAAAGGTCAGCTGATTGCTCTTGGCTGTAGGATCGGTATTGGAATCCTTCTGCTGATCGGTATGGAAGGCATACTGGGCAAGCTGCGCTTTTCCCTTATCATCCCGGATGCAAATCAGATTGCCAAAGTCGTTAAACTGCAAAACCTGCACATTTTCTGTCTGGTCTGTCATAACCGTTTCATTGTGGTTATACTGGAAGGTCATCTTGCCGCCGGCTGCCGTTCCGTCTGTCTCCTGTACTGAAAGAACGCGGTAGGGCTTCCAGGTGTCATTACCTATGCTGTTGAAGGTATAGCTGATCTTATACCCATCCACATCGGTGGCAGATGCCAGCAGTCCCCGGGTGGTATAGGCATAGATGCAGGACTTACCATCCTTGTCCGTGATGGTAGTCAATCTGTCATCTGTGTAGGTGAAATTCGTATAAGCAAGGACAGTAGTGCCGCTTCCCTTATAACTGATCTGCTTCAGGGTGCTATCGGTATTATAATGGAACGTATACACCCGTCCTGCACCATCCGTGATGGTGTTGATCTTATTGCTGTTCTCGGTAATGTAAGTAATGAGGATACTGCTCTTGGTTGCTTGATTGTTGCTCATTTTGCACAGGCGACCCTTAGCATCAAAATAGCTGATATTGCCGTTTTTATCCGTGAGCTTATAGGTTTCGTTGCCGCTGCCGCCAATAGTCAGCTTCAGCTCCAAGCCGTCCTCATCCCGGAAGATAGTGGAAGCATCCTCGGTTTTGTGATAGAAATAATGGTCGGTACCGTCGGAGTCCTCCCATACATAGTAGGTACCAATCTTATTGGGGTGTGACCATTCATAGATCAGCTGATTGAAATTGCTGCGCCAGCCTACACCCATACCAAAGGTATTGCCCGCGGTATCGTTGGCGTTGTTGCTGTCTGTGGGGGTGAGGACATCATTCAGATTGTAAACGTGGGAGATGCTCACGGGCATCCGGTTGCCGCCAAAGCCCATATCCTCCCGGATCCAGGTCAGATTGCCGGTATAGTTATTTACATAGCCGGTACCTGCTCTGCCCGCAGAGGCAGAGGTGTAATCCCAGTAGCTTTCCAAACCGTTATTGTTGCGGAAGTAGATAGATAGCTGTGGACGGGATCCCTCTGTACCGAAATCCGAAGATAAAAATTGCTTAAAGTTATCTGTGCTGCCGGTTTCAATGGCACTTGTTGCTTTGAATACCATACCGGTATTCTCTCCGGTATACCAATCCCGGACAATATCCGTTATCTCCCAATCATACCATTTTACATCGTTTACTACCCGGAAATCCTCAACTAAAGAATTGATTCCCGGTTTGTTGGACCAGGTAATTGTGGAAGAATCCCAGGTGGCATTGACTTTATGTACCTCAACAGTTGTAATGGTTGAGGATTCATATGCCTTATACATATTGATGGATGCGCTGACAATGACATCCGATGAGGTTAACTGGGGCAGATTATTATACTTCAGATAGGTACGCATAATTCCGGTGTCTGATGCGTAACCACAGGTGTTTAAACCCCAGGTCTGGGAATATGTTTTCTTTTCTGCTACGGTACGGTCGCGGATATTATTGACAGAAGTATTCGCTTTTACCATCGGGTCCAGGATCACGGGCCAGGCACGGTCAGCGGCTGCCAGCCATTGCTGGGGCAGCTGATAGGTCAGGATATATTGACTGCCGCTGCCGGTTAACGTCACGGTGATCTGGGTATTGATTTCTTGATTGTTATCCACCAGGAAGGGTGCCGGCATTACCATAACCACTTCTGTCTTATCCCGGTTATAGAAGGAAATGCTGTTATCCTCTTCCAGTACCGGCTGCAGCTGAGCTACATTCAGAATATACCGGTAGCCGGACAGGCTGCTGTCGTAAGCTTCCAGGATGATAGATTCCTTTACCTGGTTGGAGTTTAGGTCATACTGAATATGGGTGTTGTCGTACACTTCCTGGTACATCAGCCGGGAATGGAGCTTTTCTTTTCCCTCTGCTGACAGAATGTCGTTTTCTGAGACGTTGGGTGTCAGTTTTTGAATAGCAGCAGCGGAGGTTTTTACTGCCTTTACAGTGAAACTCTCCGGTGCCACGGCACGGGTCTGATTGCCACCGGTCAAAGCACCTGCCAAACGGAAAGACAGCGTATACCCGTCCTTTTGGATGGTGACAGCGTTATTTTCTGTCATTTTCTGAGGGAAGCGGACATCCCAAACACCGGCGGTATTGGTTACAGTACCGTCGGTGTTGATTTTTAG
>JAZQHW010000102.1:0-7745 GCA_045540795.1 Faecousia sp.
AAATGCACCGGAAGACCAAGGTTTTGGAAATCTATATTGAACTGGATAGAGAAATCACCCTGGGGGATTTCCTCCGGCAGGTACGGGAACGGGATATTGAAGTCCGGGATACCGTCCGGGAGCACGAAGCAGATACCGAAGACAATACCCGGGCATACTTCTCCACCTTAAAGCTGAAAAAGCGTCAGAACCATACTGAGATCATCGACGATATCCGTCAGATCCCCGGTGTTGTTTATTTGGAAGAACTGTAACCTAAGCCGCAAAGCAGCAAAACTCCCGTTTTGACGCTTTGCGGCTTTGTCTTTGCACAGACCGGAGGATTGCGCATAAACTGTCCTATAAGGGATTTACCCATCGCCCTTACCCAAAAATCTCATTGGGAGGTATCACTATGTCTGATAACTGTCAGGAAAGTGTCCGCTGCAGTCCTGAGGACCTGCGGCAGGGTCTTTCCATTCACACCAGAAAAATCACAGATAGCTGCCGGGATAAAGATTGTATCGAGGACCTGCGGGTCTACTTAACCAGAGGCTCTCAATCCGTTCTGGACACCGCTGCCGGTGCCAAGGTACGCTGTGCCGACCTTCTGTACACTTATATCGATGTAGAGCCTGTAGCCTTTGACAGAAACCATTATTGTATCGATGTCACATTCTATTACCGGATCCTTGCGGATGCTACTGTGGGTACCTGCCGCCCTGCCGCACTGTACGGTCTTGCCGTCTTTTCCAAGCGGGCAGTCCTTTGCGGTGAGGACAGCCGGGCACACATTTTCTGCAGCGATACTGTGATCAACGGTCCCGACGGACTGAGCCGGTATTTTGCCAACCGTCCCACCGCCGTGGTGGAGGTTTTGGATCCTATGGTCCTCAGCTCCAAGGTCCAGGAGGTTTGTGATTGCGGCTGTAAGGACAGCACCGTTATCCAGATCCCGGAGTGTATTCTGCGCCTGTTTGACGATGAACTGGTACTTTCCGGTGAAAACCGCCGTCTGTTTGTCACCCTGGGTCAATTCTCCATTATCCGGCTGGAACGGGATGCCCAGCTGGTAGTGCCGGTACTGGACTACAGCATTCCTGCCAAGGAGTGCTGTGACAATCCCGGCTGCAGCGAGGATCCCTGTGAAATGTTCTCCCGGATCCCCTTCCCCACGGCACAGTTTACACCCAAGGGCTGTGATAATCGATCCGATTGCAGTGAGGACTGCCCCGGATATACCACAACCGGTAACTGCTAAAGGAATTCCGGGCACCTGGAAGTGGGTGCCCGGATACTTGTCTTTTACAGAATAATATGGTACAATACCACAGAAATTGAACATATGAGGGATCTTTATGGAATTTTTGAAAATGTGTCTGATCGTTTGTCCTCTGGTATTTTTAGGCTCCTTTGTGGATTCCATTGCCGGAGGCGGCGGCATCATCACCTTGCCTGCTTACCTGCTGGCAGGTCTGCCTGCCCACACCGCAGCCGGCACCAATAAACTGGTGGCAACCTTTGGCTCCGTGACGGCTTCTGTGAACTATCTGCGCAGCGGTAAGGTAATGCTCCGCATTGCGCTGCTGGCAGCTTTGGGTTCTTTGCTGGGCGGTGCCTGTGGCAGTCGCCTTGCCCTGTTTATTCCGGAACAGACGCTGGAACTGATTATGATGATCGTGCTTCCTGCCGTGGCTCTGTTTCTCACCTTCCGCCGGGATTTCGGTCTGGAAGCCAAGGGAAATACCCTTTCCAAGCCTATGGAAAGCGCCACCGCCTTTGCCATCGGTCTTTTCATTGGCTGCTATGACGGACTGATCGGTCCCGGTACCGGCACATTTTTAATGCTCTGCTTCAGCGGCATCTTAGGTCTGGAGCTGCTCATTTCCGGTGGCTGCGCCAAGGTTGCCAATATGGCATCCAATGTTGCCTCTGCCGTTGTATTTGCCTTTAACGGGAAAGCAATGTATGCGCTACTGCTTCCCGCTGCCATCTGCTCTGTATTGGGCAGCTTCTTTGGTGCCCGTTTTGCCATTAAAGGCGGCAGCAAGCGGATCCGGAAGGTTATGTTCGTGGTTTTGGGTCTGTTATTCGTAAAAATGATCTACGATTATGTATTCTAAATAGCAACGGGGAGTCTGTTTTACAGACTCCCCGCAGAGTGTCAAAAAAGCCGCAAACCGTCAAAACGGAAGTTTATTAACGTAGAGCAATGTTTGTCCTCGTAGGGGACAATTGAGGCACATTGTCCCGCCTGTTTTTCTTCTTATAATGCAAGAAAATACTTGCTGCGCAAGCGTTTTGACTTACTTCAGAAAACGATCTCTACCGTACCACCTGTACGCCGACGAGATCGTTTTCTTCGTCTTTGCGGCTCCTTTGACCTCTGCCAGACTGTCGAAAAATAAGTTTTTCGACAGTCTGCGGGGAGTCTGTTTTACAGACTCCCCGGCTCTGTTGGCAAAAGCACGCTGAAGCAGTTTCCTGTTTGGTTGCTCTCTGCCCATATTTTTCCTTTATGTTCTTCCACAATGGACCTGGCAATGGCTAATCCCAAGCCAAAGCTGCCAGTACGGCTTCGTGCCTCCTCTGCCCGGTAAAACCGGGTGAATATCCTTTCCAAATCTTCTTTGGGGATCGGATTTCCAGGATTGGAAACCGTCAGCAGGCATTTTCCTTTTCCCTGCCGTTGCAGCTGCAGCACGACTACACCGGGGGCAGAATACTTGGAGGCGTTATCCAGCAGGATCTCCACCACCTGCCGCAAATGCCCGGCACTGCCGGTGAGCCAGATCCCCGGTTCCAGGCTGCTCTCCAAAAGCAGCCCCTTTTCATAGAACACAGGCTCAAAGGGCAGCACTGTATCCTCTGCCAGCCCACTCATATCCACCGGCGCAAAATTCATTTGGATCCTGCCGTTATCTGCCCGTGCCAGCTCCAGCATACCCTCAATAAGCTTTTTCATATGCCGGGACATCGTCAGAATGCTGCCGGTGAAGCGCTGCCGGTTTTCCGGTGTGCAATCTTCTGTTTCCAGCAGCTCTGCATTGCTCATAATCACCGTTAATGGCGTTTTCAGCTCGTGGGAGGCATCGGAAATAAATTGCTTCTGCTGCTCCCAAGCCTGCTCCACCGGTTTTATTGCCCATCGTGCCAACAGGATACTGATCCCCAAAAAGACGATCAGGCTGGCAAGCCCGATGTAAATACTACCACGGATCAACGATGCCAATGCCGCCTCCTGCCCGGTGATATCCACGAAGATCATTTTCAGTCCTCCGGCAACCATTACCCGGCTGAACAGCAGGTTATATCTGTCGATCCTGCCGGTGGAAGTATCGGCATTTAACACAATTTCACTTAACTCCCGGAGAAGGGAGCTGTCACTCAGATCCAGATAGGTATTTCCGGCGGCAAAGAGCTCGCCAAAGGCGTTCATATGGATGGTAAAATAAGGTTGCCGCACCGGTTCCTCCCGAATGACCTCACCGGTTCGCTGGACGCTTTGGGTCAAGTGAAGCAATGTTGCTTCCCCCTGCTTTTCCAGGTCATTCTTTGTCATCTGATAGACCGTGGTAAAGATCACCGTGAGCATCAGCGCCACAATGGTCATATTGATGAGTATAAATTTCAGCCGCAGCTTTTTCAGCATTGCGCCGCCACCTCCAAATGATATCCCATACGGCGAATGGCTACGATCTGCACATTGGAACCGATGGCACGCAGCTTCTTTCTTAAAAAGCCGATATAAACCTCCACGTGGTTTTCCACCGCCTCAGATTCATAGCCCCACACCCGTGCCAGGATCACTTCCTTGGACAAATTCTGCTCCCTGGACTGGAACAAGAACCGCATAACATCAAACTCCCGGGCAGACAATCGCACCTGCCGGTCACCGCACAGCAGCGTAGCCGTTCCCAAGTCCAGGCTTGTATTGCCGTATGTAAGCTCGTCCACCTGCCCGCCCTGTCTGCGCAGGAGGGCATTGATACAGGCAAGCAATTCCCGGCTGTCAAAGGGTTTCGTTAAGTAATAATCCGCCCCGGCATTTAATCCCTGGATCCGGTCCTCCAGGGAGGATTTTGCCGTAAGCATTAGGATCGGCGTTGCGCAACGCTGCGCCCGCACCTGCCTTGCCACGGTATATCCATCCATTTTGGGCATCATAACATCCAAAATCAGCAGATCGTAGATCCCCAGCAGCGCATACTCTGCACCGGCTTCCCCGTCATAGACCACTTCCACAGAAAAACCTTTTCGTTCCAAAAGATCCTTCAGGGAATCCGCCAAAAGCTTTTCATCCTCGACTATCAAAATTTTCATAGCAGCCTCCTGGAGTATTGTTATTATTATACTACACACAGAAGCTGAAGCAAAGCTGAAAAACGAACTTTCACAGTTTTTTTACAAAAAAACTTCCCGTTTCCAGGAATGTGGCAAAGGGATCGTTTGCGTAAAGCCTTGTCACATTTTGAAAATATAGTATGCTTACAGCGCCATAGGCAGGAAATGCTTTCCAAAGTATTCTTCCAGCATTGTGTTATATTTGACTGTCAAGGTCATATCCGGGGTATAGCCTGGAACGGTGCGGCGCAGAAGGGTATTCCCCAGTAAGTAACCGTAATAATGCGCCAGTTTAGGACCAACCGTTTCCAAATGGGACACATACTCCCCTATTGCACAATAGATTTCCTGCTGCCGTGCGGTCAGTGAATGATAGAAGTCTGATAATATTGCTTCCGCATTCCGATACTCCGGAAGGCTATGGGCAATATGCTCCTGCAGGCAATCGTTGAAACCTAGCTGCTGCCAGGTACAGTTTGGTGTCATTGGATTTTTAAAATGATCGTAGTTCATTTTCAGTCCCAACCCACCGGCAAACAACAGCGCTTCAGCTGTACGCCTGTAAATGGCAGAAACCACTTCCTCCACAGGCAGCGCCTCCGGCTCTGCCTTCAGTCTGCTGACGGCATCTGAATAGCGCCGGTGATCTTCCCGAAAATCTTCCATATGCTCCAGCAAATACTCCACAAGAGCATCCACGAGCTCCGTGCCTGTCAGTTGTTCTACAAAATTTTGCAATATTCTCATAATCGTTTCTTCCTTTTTCTAAGTAATTAGCATTTATTCAACGCTATGTGCTTATATTACAACGGAAGATCCGCAAAACTTGTCGAAATATGTACCAGGGAAAGAAAAATGCCATAAACCATCTTATTTGCACTTAATATGACGAAAAGGAGGCATAAAACGCCTCCTTCAACTACAGGTTTTGCAAATATGCACTTAAAATATCCGAAGCCGCTTTTCTTTGCCGCGGTGTCAGATCCTGCATCTTTTGTGTAAGCTCATCGTATATGTACTCCTTGCCGGAGGATAGTTCCTCACGCAAAAGAGAATCCGCAGAAACATTCAATGCTTCCACAAGCCGGATAAAGCTATTTAAACTGGGCATTTTCAGTCCACGCTCGATTTCCCCAAGGTAGACATTCCCGATCCCCGCTTTTTCAGCCAGAGACTGCTGCGTGTATCCTTTTTCCATTCTGATTTGACGGAGCTTTTTGCCTAATGTTAATTTATCCACTGTAACACCCCCTTTAATACTTATGTATTTAAAGGCAGGAAAAGTGACAATTATTTTTAGAAAAAGAAAATAACATTGCAAAAAATAGCGGATTTTGGTAGAATGTGAAAAAAAAGAAAGAGAGGTGTTGACCGGAGATGGACATCCTGCAAAACCAGCAGATCGAAAAACTTTACATGGAAATGTTTGAAAAGCTCAGAGTCTATGCCCGCTGCAGTCTGAACAGCGAAGCACTGGCGGAAGAAGCGGTTCAGGAAACTTTCCGGATCGCCTGTCAAAAGCCGGATGAGCTGTGCAACAATCCCAATCCCCGGGGATGGCTGGTAATAACGCTGAAGAATACCATCCGGAACATCAAGAGCAATCAAGCCAGCGCCAGGAGAATTGCCGAAAGATATCTTATGACCCAGATCAAAGAGATCTCTTTTTCAGAGGATCGTATCGCTTTGAATTTTCTCTATGCAAATCTTGCCGATACAGAGGAATTTCAGCTTCTGAAAGAATTTGCCATCGACGGTCTCTCCCACGAGGAAATGGCACGCTCCCGGGGCATCACCGTCAACGCCTGTAAGAAACGGGTCCAGCGTGCCAAAGAAAAATTGCAGAGAAAAATTAAAGAAAAAAATGAAAATTAATGTCACCTTATGGCAGTTTGAATACATATATAGGTGAAAGGAGGAAACACAATGTCCGAGAATCAAAACCGCAACGTCCGTGATTTTTCAAAATATGATGCTATGGATACACAAGAGCTGGAAGCGATCTTGCGGTTGGATTCCGAAGCTCCCCAGGAGCAGGAATCGGATACAGAATTAATACTTTATGTAATGGAGGTGTTGGCGAGTAGAAAAAACGCTAGCAGCACCGGAAAGACAGCACTTGAAGCTTGGGAATCTTTTCAAAAGAACTATCTCCCCGATGAGGAGGATCGCCTTGATCATACTTCGCAGACCGAAAAGCCTGTTAAAACCGCAAGTCCCTGGCTGCGCCGCCTCGCTGCGGCTGCTGCCGTGATCGCACTGCTGGTTGGTGGCTTTTCTATCACCACCAGCGCCTTTGGCTGGGAGGACATCTGGAATGCCGTTGCCAAATGGGCAAAGGAAACCTTCTCCTTTGTCAGAGATACCGAAGTGACACTTACGGAACCGGATGAACAGAACGTTCAAGAATACGCATCCTTGCAGGAGGCACTAGAAGCATCAGGATTGAACGACAACTTTATTCCTACTTGGATCCCGGATGGATATGAACTAATAGATATTACGTCGGATCAAACCCCAATGCAGAGTATATATATCGCCCAATACAAATGCGGTGAAAAAGAGCTGATAATCGCTGTGCGTTCTTATTTGGGGCTTGATCCAGAAAAAATCGAAATCAACGATGAGCTAATTGAAATCTATGAAATAAAAGGTGTAGAGTATTACATTTTCTTGAACAACCAGCAGATTTGTGCCGCATGGACGAAAGATTCCTATGAATGTCGTATTTCCGGTGAATTGACTGTGGAAGAAATAAAAAGCATGATCGATTCGATTGGAAAGGAATAACACCTCTATGAATATAAAAAAGAAATCAGCAATTATCCGTATTGCAGTAATGCTTTTGGTGGTAGCTTTAACGCTTCCTATAGGAGCGCAGGCAGCTGTCGTAGAAACGGTACAGCCTTATGCCAGCGATTATTTAGGTTCCTATAATGCCTATGTTTATCCTGCCGGGGGCGGCAAGATCCAGGTTTGGTTTACAGTAACCGGTACACGCACCCTGGAAGCGCTTGGTGCCCTCACTATTCAAATCCATGAATCTACTGATAATAGCAACTGGACCTTGGTTAGAGCTTTTAGCCATAAGTACAACCCTGATATGATGGGTTACAATGATTACTATCATAGTGGACATGTAGACTATCAAGGCGTGGCAGGTAGATATTACCGTGCCTACGTTTGTATTTGGGGCGGCGGAATGACCGTCGGCGACAACCGCTATTTCTACACCAGTTCCAAACTGGCAACCTGATTTCATACTTTGACCCCCAGCAGGGCGTTTCCCGCTGGGGGTCCTTCTTTTTCTACAGCAAGAGGAACGTCCCATTGCCTCGCAAATAAAAGCCGCAAATCGTCAATTGACGATTTGCGGCTTTTATTTGCGAGGCAATGGGACGTTCCTCTTGCTGTAGAAAAAG
>JAZQHW010000103.1:0-9038 GCA_045540795.1 Faecousia sp.
CCCTGAATAGATAAAATCACCGCCGCTTTCCACGGAAAGCGGCGGGGTCGTTTTTGTTAAGCTAGGGTGGCAGCCATGACTGCCTTTATGGTGTGCATCCGGTTTTCTGCTTCGTCAAAAACGATGGACTGATCGCTTTCAAAGACTTCGTCGGTAACTTCCATACAGTCAATGCCGAACTTGTCAAAGACATCCTTACCGATCTCGGTATTCAGATCGTGGAAGGCAGGCAGACAATGCATAATGCGGCACTGCTCACCGGCAAGGGTCATCAGTTCTTTCGTCACCCGGTAGGGGGACAGCTCTGCGATCCGCTCCTGCCAGACATCGTCCGGCTCGCCCATAGAAACCCACACATCGGTGTAGATCACGTGAGCGCCCTGCACTGCGATGGCGGGATCGGTGATGAATTCCAGTACTGCGCCGGTTTCAGCGGCAATTGCCTGGCATTGGGCAATGAGTGCCTGATCGGGGAAATACTTTTCCGGTGCGCAGGCTACGAAATGCATACCCATTTTGGCGCAGCCAACCATCAAAGAGTTGCCCATATTGTACCGGGCATCTCCCATATACACCAGCTTCTTGCCGTTAAGAGAGCCGAAATGCTCTTGAATGGTGAGAAAATCTGCCAGAATCTGAGTGGGATGATATTCATTGGTCAAGCCGTTCCATACCGGGACACCGGCATAGGCTGCCAGAGTTTCCACGATCTGCTGACCGAAGCCCCGGTACTCAATGCCGTCAAACATCCGTCCCAGCACCCGTGCGGTGTCGGGGATGGATTCTTTTTTACCCATTTGAGAGCTTTTGGGATCCAGATATACCGGGTGCATACCCAGGTCTGCAGCGGCAACCTCAAAGGCACACCGGGTGCGGGTACTGGTCTTTTCAAAAACCAGGGCAATAGATTTGCCTTCGCACAAACGGTGAGGAGTACCGGCTTTTTTCTGCGCTTTCAAATCTGCGGACAAAGCCAAAAGACCGTTGATTTCTTCCGGAGTGAAGTCCAGAAGCTTCAAAAAGTGTCTGTTCTTAAGATCCATAATAAACCTTCCTTTATTCACAGGCGGCTTTCAGAATATCCAAAGCCTTTTTTAGTTGCTCCATAGGGATGTTCAGGGCGGGCAGCAACCGTACCTTGTCCTTGGCAGTAAGGCACAGGACACCCTGTTCGATACAGGCAGCCACTACTTCCTTGGCAGGCTTGACGGTTTGAATACCGATTATCAAACCCTTACCGGTAACGGCAAGGACACCGGGAGCACCTTCCAAAGCTTTGAAAATATAGTCACTCTTTTCCCGGACCTGTGCCAGAAAAGCCTCGTCCAACCGACGGATCACAGTCAAAGCACCGGCACAGCACACCGGGTTGCCGCCGTAGGTGGAGCCGTGGTCACCGGCACCCAATACGGAAGCCATTTTTTCATCCACCATAGTGGCACCGATGGGCAAGCCACCGCCAAGACCTTTGGCAGTGGAAACAATATTGGGGTGGATACCGTAATGCATATAAGCATACAGAGCGCCGGTACGTCCGTTGCCGGTTTGTACTTCGTCAATGATCAGAGGAATATCCTGCTCCTGCGCAATGGTTGCGGCAGCGGTGACAAATTCCTGACTCAGAGGGACAACACCGCCTTCGCCCTGGACACATTCCAGCATAATGCCGGCTACCTTGTGGGTTTCCACCAGCTTTTTAAGACCTTCTGTATCTCCTGCGGCAACGTGAACAAAGCCGGGGGTCAGAGGCTGGAACAACTGATGGAAGTGGTCCTGTCCGGTGGCAGCCAGGGTGGTCAGCGTCCGTCCGTGGAAGCTGTTTTCCAGGGTGATGATAGTAGCATACTCCGGACCCTTCTTGTCCTGGGAGTATTTCCGGGCATACTTGATGGCACATTCGTTGGACTCTGCTCCGGAATTGGAGAAAAAGACCTTTTTCATACCGGTCTTTTCACACAGTGCCTGGGCAAGAAGGGCGCAGGGCTCTGTGTAATAGAGGTTGGAGGTGTGCTGCAGCTTGCCGGCTTGTTCTGTAACCGCTGCCAGCCAGGTATCGTCGGCAATACCGAAGGCGGTGACACCGATACCGGAGCCTAAGTCAATATAGCTTTTTCCGTCGCTGCCCTGCATCAGACAGCCTTTGCCGGAAACGATCTCAACAGGAAATCTGCCGTAAGTGCCGGCAACATATTCCTGGTCTATAGAAGTGATATTGCTCATAAAAATCAGCCTTTCGTAACCATAGTACCGGCACCTTCGTCGGTGAGAAGCTCCATAAGAATGGAGTGGGGGATCCGTCCGTCCATAATAACTACATTTTTAACACCGTGCGCCAAGGCTTCAATGCAGCAGTCCACCTTGGGGATCATACCGCCGGAGATCACGCCTTTGTCGTATAAAGTTTTGGCTTCTGAAACGGTGATATGGGGGATCAGGGTGGAAGGATCATCCTTATCTAGGAGGATGCCGGCAATATCAGTCATCATAATCAACCGCTCTGCTTCCAGTGCACCGGCGATGTGGGCAGCTGCGGTGTCACCGTTGATATTATACACATTGCCCTGACGGTCACTGGCAACGGTGGATACCACAGGAATGTAATTCTTTTCCAGCAGGTCATTGATAGGCTGGGGGCGGACTTTGGTGATCTCACCCACATAGCCAAGGGCTTCGTTTTTGATCTTGGCTTCGATGATGCCGCCGTCGATACCGGACACACCCACTGCGTGACCGCCCTTGGTTTGTATGAGATTCACAAGACTCTTGTTTACTTTGCCAGCCAGAACCATCTGCACGATGTCAACGGTCTCTTTGTCGGTGACCCGCAGACCGTCTACAAAGACGGCTTTCTTCCCCAGCTTTTCCATCATTTCGCTGATTTCAGGACCGCCGCCGTGGATGAGGACCACTTTTACACCAATGAGCCACAGCAGTGCAATATCTTCCATCACCTGCTGCTTTAATTGTTCGTTGACCATAGCGTTGCCGCCGTACTTGATCACAACGGTCTTGCCACTGTATTTTTTGATATAGGGAAGGGCAGCGGTAAGGACTTCTGCCCGTTCTGCGTTGGTAAATTCGTTATGCATTGGTATTCTCTCCCTTTTATGTACGGTAATCTCCGTTGATTTTCACATAGTCATAGGTCAGATCACAGCCCCAGGCGCAGGTGGCAAAGGGACCGCTTCCCAATGTGACCAGAATCTCAATTTCCTTTTCCAGAAGGATCTCCTTGGCGAGCTCTTCGCTGAAGGGAACACCACTGCCATCCCGGCAGACTTCAATGGTGCCCTTTTCAGAACGGAAGGAAACGCCAACCTTGGAAACATCCACATCTGCACCGCTGTAGCCGATGGCGCAGAGGATCCGACCCCAGTTGGCATCAGCACCGAACATAGCAGCCTTTAACAGGCTGGAGCAGATAACGCTCTTGGCCGCTTTCTTGGCAGCCTCTTCCGTATCTGCACCGGTAACCTTGCACTCTAAAAGCTTGGTAGCACCCTCACCGTCACCGGCAATCATCCGGCACAGATTCACGGTGATGGTATTCAGCGCTTGCATAAAGGCGGTGAAATCTTCACCCTCTGCGGTGATCTCGGGATTGCCTGCCAGTCCGTTGGCAAGGACGGCAACGGTATCGTTGGTGGAGGTATCTCCGTCAATGGAGAGCATATTGAAGGTGTTCTTTACATCGGAAGACAGAGCCTTTTGGAGCATCCGGGAAGAAATGGCAGCATCGGTGGTGATGAACACCAGCATCGTTGCCATATTGGGATGGATCATACCGCTTCCCTTGGCAATGCCACCCATATGGCAGGTCTTGCCGCCCACAGTAAAGGAAACGGCAACCTCTTTCGTTGCGGTGTCGGTGGTCATAATTGCTTCTGCCGCATAAGCACCGTTGTCCCGGCTTAAGCCGGCAGCCAGAGCATCCATACCCTTTTGGATGGGCTCTAAGTTTAAGGGTTGACCGATGACACCGGTGGAAGCAACCACAACATCCTTTGCGGAAATACCGGTGGCTTTTTCCACCAGTGCTGCCATACCCTCTGCAATTTCAATGCCGTTGGCATTGCAGGTGTTGGCATTGCCGCTGTTGCAGATGATCGCCTGTGCCTTGCCGTCGACAAGGTGGTTTTTGGTGACAGTCAGAGGTGCGCCCTTGACTAAGTTTTGTGTATATACCGCTGCAGCGGTGGCAGGCACTTCACTGACGATCAGTGCCAGATCCCGCTTGGTGCGATTGTGGCGGATGCCGCAATGAATACCGTTGGCTTTGAAGCCTGTTGCGGCACAAACGCCGCCTTTGATCAGTTCCATAATCTCTCTCCTAAAATTATACGCTTAGTCCTGTGGCTTCATCCACGCCCAGGAGCAGGTTCATATTCTGAATGGCGGCACCGGAGGCGCCCTTGCCCAAATTATCAAAGCGGGCAACCAACAGGATCCGGTCGTCATTTCCGGTGACGGATACGGTCATATCATCCCGTCCGGAGAAGGCGGCAGCGGACAGCATACCGTCCGGATCTGTTTCGTCGGTGTAGCGGATCAGTCCACTGGTGTAGTAGTTTTGATACAGGGAACGGATATCGTCCTTTGTACCACGGAGATCCTTGGCAAACAGAGGAACGGTTACTTCCATACCGCTGTAGAAGTCTGCCACGATGGGGCAGAATACCGGGGGAACGGAAATTCCGCACAGAGCTGCCATTTCTTTCAAGTGTTTATGCTGTTGGGTCAGAGCATACTGCCGGGGACCTGCCAGCAGAGGACTCCGGTCCGCTGTCTCATATTCGGCGATCATCTTCTTGCCACCGCCGGAATAACCGGTGAGGGAGAAACAGCTTAAGGCAGCATTCGGGGCAAGGATCCCCTGCTGCACCAGAGGTGCTACCAGTGCCACAAAACCGCTGGCATGGCAGCCGGGGTTGGCAATGCGCTTGCTTGCCAGGATCTTATCCCGCTGACCTGTCAGTTCCGGCATACCGTAAACCCAGGCGGGGTCGGTACGGTGGGCAGTGGAGGTGTCAATGATCTTTACAGGCATACCCTGTGCCAGTTGGGCAGCCTCCCGGGCTGCATCGTCCGGAAGACACAGGAATGCAATATCCGCAGAAGCCAGAGCATCTGCCCGGGCACCTGTATCTTTCCGCATTTCATCCGGCAGGATCAGCAGCTCCAGGTCAGTGCGCTGCTGCAGCCGGTCAACGATCCGCAGACCGGTGGTACCGGCGCTGCCGTCGATAAATACTTTTGTCATATTAAAGAACCTCTCTTACATATTGGATCTGTGCTTTTACAGAGGCTACAGAAGTGCCGCCTTCACTGATCCGTTTTTCTACGCAGGTTACAAGATCGATATCGGTGTAAAGATCCTGGTCAAAGAGCTCAGAATACTGCCGATAGGTTTCCAAAGGCAGATCTTCCAAAACCGTTCCCTGCTGAATACAAAGTGCCACTAGCTGACCGGAGATCTTATAGGCGCTGCGGAAGGGCAGTCCCTTCTTTACCAGATAATCCGCAAGGTCTGTAGCGTTGATGAAGCCGGTCTGTGCCGCCCGTTTCATATTGGCGGTGTTGGCTTGCATCGTGGCGATCATTCCGGTGAACACCTGCAGGCACATTTTTACGGTGTCGCAGGCATCGAATACGCTTTCTTTGTCCTCCTGCATATCTTTGTTGTAAGCAAGAGGCAGACCCTTCAGGGTGGTGAGCAGACCCATCAGATCACCGAACACTCTGCCGGTCTTGCCCCGGACAAGCTCTGCCATATCCGGATTTTTCTTTTGAGGCATAATGGAAGAACCGGTGGTGTATGCATCGGACAGCTCAATAAATTTGAACTCCCAGCTGGACCACAGAATGATCTCTTCGGAAAAACGGGACAGATGGACCATCAAAATGGAAAAGGCACTCATCAGTTCAGCGCAGAAGTCCCGGTCGGAAACACCGTCCAGAGAGTTCAGGCAGATCCCGTCAAAGCCAAGCTTTTCTGCTTCAAAGCGGCGGTCAGTGTCATAGGTAGTGCCTGCCAGAGCACAGCAGCCAATGGGGGAACAGTTCATTCGTTTCCGGCAGTCTGCCAGCCGGTCCAGATCCCGCAGGAGCATCATGGCGTACGCCATCAGATGATGACCGAAGGTGATGGGCTGCGCCCGCTGCAAATGGGTGTAGCCGGGCATAATGGCATCGGCATAAGCTTCCGCTTTATCTGTAACGGCAGTGATCAGCTGCCGCACATAGCCGGAGATCTCATCCACCTGCTCCCGGAGGTACATACGGATATCCAGGGCAACCTGATCATTCCGGGATCGGGCGGTGTGGAGCTTTTTGCCTACATCACCCAAACGCTGGGTCAGCACCTGCTCTACAAACATATGAATATCTTCACAGGTCATATCGATGGCAAGAGCACCGCTTTCCAGATCGTTCAGGATCTGCTCCAAGCCTGCCACCAAAGCATCTGCGTCAGCCTGGGAGATAATGCCTTTGGCTGCCAGCATTGCTGCGTGTGCCATGGATCCGGTTATATCCTGCCGGTACATCCGGCTGTCAAAATGGATAGAGGAGTTAAAATCATCTGCCAGCTTTTCGGTGACACCGTCTGTTCTGCCAGCCCACATTTTAGCCATAATCGTTCTCCTTAAAACTCGTAATGGGCGGACGTAGTGTCCGCCCTTACGGTATTGGTATATGTTATATTACAGTTTACCCTGTTCCCGCAAAGCCTGCACCTGAGTGGGCAGACCCCAAAGGTTGATGAAGCCTTCTGCCTGCTTCTGATCGTAGTCACTTTCGTCGAAGGTAACCAGGCTCTCAGAGTACAGGGAGTAGGGGGAGGTGGTGCCTGCGGGGATGATGTTGCCCTTGTAGAGCTTCAGCTTTACAGAGCCGGTAACAAACTTGTTGGACTCATTGGCAAAAGCGGTGAGTGCTTCCTGCAGGGGGGAGTACCACTTGCCGTTGTAGATCAGGTCTGCGTAGTCCACTGCCAGCTTCTGCTTTACGTGGAGCGTGTCCTTGTCGATGGTGAGCATTTCCAACTGCTCGTGAGCGAAGTACAGAATGGAGCCGCCGGGAGTTTCATAAACGCCACGGTCCTTCATACCAATCAAACGGTTCTCTACGATATCGATAATGCCGATACCATTGGCACCGCCGATCTTGTTCAGCTTCTCGATGATCTTGGAAGCCTTCATCTTCTCACCGTCCAGAGCCACAGGAGCACCGGCTTCAAAGTCGATGGTCACATAGGTGGGTTCGTCGGGTGCTTGCATGGGGGATACACCCATTTCCAGGAAACCAGGCTTGTCATACTGAGGCTCGTTGGCAGGATCTTCCAGATCCAGACCTTCGTGGCTTAAGTGCCACAGGTTCTTGTCCTTGGAGTAGTTGGTCTCCCGGCTGATCTTCAGAGGAACATTGTGTGCTTCTGCATAGTCGATCTCTTCGTCACGGGACTTGATATCCCACTCACGCCAGGGAGCGATGACCTTCATTTCCGGAGCGAAGCGCTTGATCGCCAGCTCAAAACGAACCTGATCGTTACCCTTGCCGGTAGCACCGTGGCAAACGGCATCTGCGCCTTCTGCCAGTGCGATCTCAGCCAGCTTCTTGCCGATCACAGGACGGGCGAAAGCAGTACCCAGCAGATAGGTCTCGTACTTGGCATCCATCTTCATAGCGGGGATGATGATCTCATCCACCATCTCGTCCACCAGGTCAGCAACGATCAGCTTGGAAGCGCCGGTCTTCAGAGCCTTCTCTTCCAAACCGTCCAGCTCGTCTGCCTGACCCACATTGCCGGCAACGGCGATGACTTCACAGTTGTTGTAGTTTTCCTTCAGCCAGGGAATGATGATAGAGGTATCCAGACCACCGGAGTATGCCAGAACGACCTTTTTAATGTTTTCTTTGCTCATAATAAATTACCTCCCGGAAATATTCTGTAGTATGCAATGAATTATACAACTTGAAATGGATAATGTCAATAATTGGTGAATAAATATACAAGATTTGTGAATTATAAACACAAGTGACCGCCTGAGGAAGTACAAATTGGACATAATGCCCATTGAAGGGATGAAAATATACAAAAAACCTGTATCTGCAACGGTTTTCTGTTGCAGATACAGGTTTTGTTATTTATGGATCAGCAGAACTGCTACGTCATTTACGTTGGTACCGGTGGGACCGGTGATTATCAGTCCGTTGCATTGTTTCAGCGCGTGATAGGCATTATTGTTTTGCAAGACTGTATATATGTCTGTGCCCTGTGCCTCAAGGGTTTGGGCGGTGGTCCAGTCCACATAGCCACCGGCAGCATCGGTGGGACCGTCAGTGCCGTCACTGCCGATACTGAATAGGGCGGTGCCGGGCAGTCCGGATAGACCCGGTGCTGCAGCCAGCGCAAGCTCCTGGTTTCGTCCACCTAATCCGTTGCCTGTCAGATGTACCACAGTTTCGCCGCCGGCAATAAAGGCACGCTTTTCTCCGGATTGTCCGTAGGTTTTGGCAATGGCTGCCATAAAATCTCCCGCTTCTTTTGCTTGGCAGCTGAGTTGATCGGTAAGAACGGTGGGTGTGTATCCCAGTTCATTGCAGACATCTGCGGCGGCAGCACAAAGCTCCCGCACAGAGCCGTTGATTTGGGTGGTTACATTGTCCAGTACCTTCGGTGTTTCCTGCATAAGGCAAGCTTTTGCCTCTTGGGACAGGGTCAGATTGTATTTTTCGGCAATTGCCAATGCGTCTGCACAGGTGCTGCTGTCCGGGCAGGCAGGACCGGAGGCAATCATATCCAGGGGGTCTCCCAAAATATCCGAAAGGATAATAGCATAGACTTGTGCCGGTGCTGCCAACTGGGCAAAGCGACCGCCTTTTACAGCGGAAAGGCGCTTGCGAATGGTGTTGATCTCGGTGATTTCGGCACCGCAGGCTAAAAGCTGACGGGTAATATCCTGCAGCTCCTCTCCGGGGATCAGGGGTGCTTCAAACAGGGCACTGCCACCCCCGGAAAGCAGAAACAGAACGGTATC
>JAZQHW010000104.1:0-20943 GCA_045540795.1 Faecousia sp.
GGTGCATTCATTCGCTGTACCGGTGTCAATTGTCCTGCGCAGCTATCACGGAATATCGCTCATTTTGTCAGCCGGGATGCTATGGACATTGATGGCTTAGGTTCTGCAATTGTGGATAGCTTAATTCAAGCGGATCTTCTCCGTTCTCCTGCGGACATCTATTATTTATCTCAGTCTCAAATGGGTAGCTTGTGGCAAAATGGTGAAATTGCAGCAAGAAAACTGATTGAAGCCATTGAACGCAGCAAAGAGCAGGATCTAAGCAAGTTGATTTATGCTCTGGGAATTCGGCAGGTAGGCGCTAAGACCGGAAAGATACTTGCCTCAAGATTTGGCTCAATGGATGCATTTATGGAAGCTTCTTTGGATGACTTAAAAGAAATTCCTGATATAGGAGATGTAACAGCAGAGGCAATTGTAAATTGGTTTTCTCAGCCGGAATCTCAGGCAATGATAGAAAGACTTCGTCAAGCGGGAGTTAATTTCTTGAGTCTTCGGCATATTAGTGATGACAGATTTACCGGTTTAACTTTTGTTCTGACGGGAGCACTTAATAGATTTACCAGGGATGAAGCTACTGCTTTAATCGAATCTTTCGGTGGTAAAGTATCCGGTTCTGTGTCCAAAAAGACAAGCTATGTTGTAGCCGGCGAAAATGCCGGCTCTAAGGAACGGAAAGCAATTGAGCTTGGTATTACCATCTTAACAGAAGATCAATTCCTTGAGATGACAGAATAAAACAACTGGACAGTTCGACTGAACTGTCCAGTTGTTTTATATTACAAAGAAAATGTTTCTGTATCGTATTGATCGAAATTGATAGGCTTGGCTTTGGGAGGAATTCTTTTGCAGGGATCATACTGGAATTTTTTGCAATTTCTATCGATTCTAACAATGCCTTTCTTTATACAGAGAATTTCATCATCATTCAGTTTTGTGCCATTTACACAATATGTACAGGAACGGCAGATTTTTTTACGAAAAAGCATAATTTTATACTCCGTTTACAGTTTTTTTCTTATTATATCTCATTAAATCAAAAAAATCTACTGGTATTTTAATTTTAACACACAGATTAATAATAACTATGAGAATGACGGTGGAAATTATGCTGTAGGAAAGCTGTGTATACTCCAAATGATCGATACTAAGAATCGTTGCAACTGGAATTGCCAATGATAAACTTACCAGTGTTTGCAGTGTTTTTCCACGTAAGTAATAACCTAAGCCGAGATCAGCGGTTACACTTTTTGTCTGTAATAAAATACATATACCGCCCAAATTTACAAGGAATGCTGCTACCAGAAATCTTATTGTTTCTGAATCAATAAGATTCAGCATTAAACATCCGTTTGACAATTCAATGATCCCCGCAATAATAACCTGTAACGGATATGTAAATGCCCAGAGAAACCATTTATTAAAGAATGTCAATATGATCCTTAGTAACAAAATCCACGCTATAATTCTTGCCATTACTTTAATGCCATCTTCCAAGGTGTTTGATAATGGTATTTCTTGGTTTTCAGTATACACAGTGCGATTTGCTTTTTTGTTTGGTAAAAGGTAACCTGTGATCCAGGCTGAGAGGATATGGATCAACCACAAGAGCCAAATGAAAATTCTATTGGTAAAGAATTGTCCAATAACGCCAAATATAAAACCGGGACCGGCATTACTACAAAATCCAAGTAATCTTCTTGCTGTTGATTTATCGATCTTTCCTTCTGTATATGCCTCGTATATACATTTCGCTCCCACGGGATATCCACCTAGTAAACCTAATAGAAATATAGACTCACATCCTGTTGGAATACCGCACGGTGTCAATAGTTTTGATAAAATTCCGGATTTTGGTTGATAATATGTTTTAATTATTACTGATGATAATACAATAAAAGGAAATAATGACGGTATAATTGTTTGTAAACAAAGTTCAATACTTTCTTTTGCGCCCCGAATAGCAGTTTTTGTATCCAGGATCAAAACTACAACGCCAATGGCAGCACAGATGCCAGCTAAATTATGGTTTCGTTTCACATGATCACCCCTAAAGAATTTATGAACCAGGGGGAAAGAAGAGAACAGACACATCATAGAATATATTCAGGCGGTGATATCAATGAAGCGAAAGGACAGTATATTTGACGGCGTTTTTATTAAAGCTGGACTACCCGGAGAGCCATGTCCCGGAATTCCTGTTATTGAGATATTGGGAGAGCATCGGGTTTTAGTCGAAAACCATTTTGGTGTATCTGCTTATAACCGTTGTAATATACAGATACTTGTTAAATTTGGAAGTGTATGTGTAACCGGATCTGGTTTATGCTTATCCTCAATGACCAAAAGCCAGATTATAATTACCGGTTGTATCACGGGTGTTTCCCTTATTAAGAGGTGATGCCGGCAATGAGTGGTTATTACCGTATTCGTATTATATGTGCATCTGCCGAAGAATGCGTTGGTGCGATCATCGCATCCGGAATCAAGCTGGAAAGGATACAGTTTGAATCAGAGCTTGAGGTTTGCGCAAATGTTAACAGATCTGATTATGCATCCTTAAAAGAGATAGTATTAAAGCGAAACGATCACATTAGTATCGTTAATGCGAAAGGATTTAACACACTTATATATCATCTTAACAAACGGTTCGTGTTATTATTGGGCACTGTTTTTCTAATTACATTAACCATCCTTGTTCCAACACGGATATTCTTTATTTCCGTGGAAGGAAACAGGAGTATTCCGGATAAGGTTATCATTGAACAATTACAAAAGTGCAATTTGCATTTTGGTGCCGGCAGAAAAGATCTACGCAGTGAGATTGTTAAAAACAGCCTGATGAACGAGATACCGGAATTGCAGTGGGTAGGCGTGAATACAACCGGGTGTGTTGCAGTAATTACGGTAAAAGAAAGAAGTATAGCAGAATCCGGTAAAGACCATTCTTTTGCAAATATCATAGCCGGCAGAGATGGAATCATAAAGGAAATGACGGTAACTAAGGGAAACCCTTTGTGTAAAGTTGGCTCTGCCGTCAGAAAAGGTCAGATTCTTGTATCGGCTTATACAGATCTTGGTGGCATTCTTAAAGTTACAGGCGCTGAAGCGGAAATCCTTGCACAAACAGTAAGAACTATAACTGCAGTAACATCAACCGAAGTGATTGCCCGCAATGAACAAACCGCTGTGAATAAGGAATATGCGTTCATTATTGGAAAAAAACTTATAAAATTTTGGAATAGTAGTGGAATTTCAGATACCAGTTGTGTTAAAATAGAAAAGAAGTATATATTGCGTCTTCCCGGTGGGTTTCCTTTACCTGTTACTTTAATTGAAACGCAAATTGTCCAATATTCTGCAAACACACAACAGATAGAAAGATACGAGGGAGTAGAGGAGCTTGCCAAGCACTATGTAACCAATCAAATGGTATCCGGCAGGATCCAAAAGACCTTGAATGCGTCACAAACAGAGGAAGATACGCAGCGAATAAATTATATTTTTTCTTGTTTAGAATTAATTGGAAATAAACAATACGAGGAGATTGTTAAAAATAATGAGTAAAGAAGCGGAAAGAACTGTCAATGTGGATAGGGTAGAAGATCTCATAACAGTATTTGGATCCTTTGATGAGAATATCACGAGGATCGAAGAAGCATTGGATGTATCCATTGTAAATCGGGGGAATGATCTGCGAATCGTCGGTGACGAAGAATCTGCTGACAAAGCTGCCAGAACTTTAGAAGGCTTGCTGTCATTGGCATCTAAAGGGGAGTCGATTGATGAACAAAGAGTTCGGTATTTAATTACATTGGTCAAAGAAGGCAATGATGACTATATAAATCAAATGACCAAAGATGTTGTTTGCGTAACAGCAAAAGGAAAACCCATTAAAGCAAAAACTGTCGGTCAACAGAAATATATGAAAGCTATCACACATAATACCATCACATTAGGTGTCGGACCTGCCGGTACCGGTAAAACATATCTGGCAGTTGCCGCCGCTGTCGCAGCGTTTCGGGAGCGAACTGTGAATCGAATCATTTTAACCCGGCCTGCGGTTGAAGCAGGAGAGAGATTGGGTTTTTTACCTGGTGATTTGCAGAACAAGGTCGATCCGTATCTGCGCCCTTTGTATGATGCGCTTTTTGAAATGTTAGGCCCGGAAACCTTCCAGAAATATCAGGAGCGTGGCTCTATTGAAGTTGCACCGTTGGCATACATGCGCGGAAGAACGCTGGATGACAGCTTTATCATTCTGGATGAAGCGCAAAATACCACAAAGGAACAGATGAAAATGTTCCTGACAAGACTTGGCTTTGGTTCTAAAGTTGTAATTACCGGTGACGTGACACAGATTGACCTGCCCAGCGACAAGACGTCCGGATTAAAGGATGCTCTTCGGGTTCTGGAAAATATAAAGGATATCGCAATTTGTAAGCTGACATCTGCGGATGTCGTTCGCCATGCCCTTGTGCAGGAAATTATCAATGCATACGAACAGGCAGATAAAAAAGCTATGATAAAATCACAGGCGAACAACCATAAATACACAAGGAGAAAAGAATGAAGAATCGTATCAATATTATTTTTTCTCGCTTTTCAATTGGGAATATGTTTATCAAAAACACGATCCTGCAATGCATCGGCGCAACGTTGGCAGCGGAACAGATCCCTGTGTCCTGCGAGATCAATGTACTGATTTCTGATGATGAAGGTCTGCGGGAAATTAATAAGCATAGCCGGAATATAGATAAAGCTACCGATGTGCTCAGCTTTCCAATGTTTCAGCTGACTGCCGGGGAGTTTCCTGCAGATTATTCAGAAATGATAGATCCTGAAAGCGGATTATGTCCGCTGGGTGATATGGCTATTTCCTTAGAGCGCGCTGTAGCACAGGCAAAAGAATTTGGACACAGCACTCGAAGAGAAGTAGGGTACTTGACTATCCATTCAGTTTTACATTTACTGGGTTATGATCATTTGGATGAGGGTCCCCAAAAGGCACAGATGCGTGAAAGAGAGGAACAAATCGCTTCCGACATTCCGGGGATGCAGCGATAACACTTAGGAGTGATAATATGAAAACAAAAACCGCTATGATTACCATCGCAGGTCGTCCCAATGTGGGAAAATCTACTTTGACCAATTACTTAGTTGGGGAAAAAATTGCGATAGTGTCCAACAAACCTCAGACAACAAGAAACCGTATTTGCGGCATTTTGACAAAAGACAATACCCAATATGTTTTTATCGACACACCGGGCTTTCATCGTCCACGGACAAAGCTTGGCGACTATATGGTCAATGTCACAAAAAGCTCGATTGTAGATGTGGATCTGACTATATTGGTGGTGGAACCCATTGCTTCCCTGGGACCTCAAGAAGAAGGTCTTATTCAGCAGATCACTGAGAAAAAATGCCCTGTTGTTCTTGCCATCAACAAGATCGATACCGTTGAAAAAGACAAGCTTTTGGATGTGATTGCAGCCTACGCTGAGAAAGCTGCTTTTGCCGCTATTGTGCCGATTTCTGCAAAAACCGGAGATGGCATTGAAGTACTTTTAAAAGAATGTGATAAATTCGCTGTAGAAAGTCCCTTTATGTTTCCTGATGATATAACTACCGATCAGCCGGAGCGTCAGGTAATGGCTGAGATCATTCGTGAAAAGCTTCTTTGGTGTCTGGATCGTGAAATTCCCCACGGAACTGCAGTGGAGATTACCAAGTTCTCCGAAAGAGACAATGGAATTATTGATATTGATGCTACTATCTATTGTGAAAAAGCAAGCCATAAAGGTATTATTATCGGTAAAAATGGCGAAATGCTTAAGAAGATTTCTACTATGGCACGAAATGACTGCGAACGCTTTATGGGAACAAAAGTCTTCTTGACAACCTGGGTAAAGTATAAAGATAGTTGGCGGGACAACGATTTTCTGGTGCGTAACTTTGGTTACAGAGAATAATTACCAAGGGTAATCTCTCCTTTTTTGCAAATGCTAGTTCCGGAGGGATTGAAATGGATGCGGAAGAATTGTGGCAATTATTTATGGAAACCGGTGCGCCTGAGGTGTATTTATACTATCATCAAGCGCGCAGGATGGAGGATTCCAATGTATTTGAAAACCCGGGGATTGGTGCTCAGACTCACGGTTTACAATGATCACGATGCATTGCTAACGTTACTGACAGATCATCATAGCAAGATCACCGTGAAAGCCAGGGGACTGCGAAGAAAAAACAGTCCCTTGACTGCAGCATGTCAATTACTTGCATTCAGTGAATTTACGTTGTTTGAAAATCGTGGAATGTATGTTATTAATGAAGCGCAAACAATTGAATTATTCCACAATTTAAGAAAAGATCTGCAGAAATTATCCTTGGGAACATATTTTGCGCAGGTTGCTGATATTATTTCCCAAGAGGATCAACAGAATCCGGAGCTGCTTAGATTAACCTTGAATTCTTTGTATGTATTATCAGATGTATCTGCTAACGAGTCATTGATTAAAAGCGTCTTTGAATTTCGCGTAGCGTGCTTGGCTGGTTATGAACCGGATCTGTCCGGATGTAGATATTGCGGTTGTATGCAGCCGGATCTGTTTAATATTACAGATGGGCAGTTGGAGTGCAGTCAATGTTCAAAGCACACTTCTGATGGATTGCGGATGCCGATTATTCCCGGTGTTTTGGATGTTTTACGTTATCTTGCAGCCTGTGATGAGAAAAGAATATTCGCTTTTAAAGCAGGAGAGAGTACCATTCATATATTGTCAAATTTGACAGAATCTTACTTATCTACACAGCTGGAAAAAGGGTTTTCCGCTTTGGATTTTTACAAATCCCTTTTCTTTAACAACTATTTAGGAGAAAACAATGTCTGATTTATACAGAAGATCCATTATTAAATTGGAACTCGATCAAGTTTTATCAATGCTGGCAGGCTGTGCAAGCAGTATTGCCGGTAAAAACACTTGTAACAGCTTATTCCCTGTAACCGATTTGGAGGATGTAAACCGTTTGCTTATGGAAACAACGGCAGCCTCTGAATTGATCACCACGCAGGGATGTCCTGTTTTTGCCGACATTTATGATACTGCAGCATCACTTGAAAGAGCAGATATGGGTGGTTCTCTTCATCCCAAAGAACTCCTGCAAATCGGTGGTGTTCTTCGCTGTGCAAGAAATGTGAAGTCCTACAGTATCGAAAGCGCCTCTAATAATACCCTTGCCGGCTACTTCCATATGCTTACCGCGAATAAATACCTGGAAGACCGTATTTTCGGTGCAATTCTTTCCGAAGATGAGATCGCAGACAATGCTAGTTCTGAATTGGCAGATATCCGCAGACATATGCGTATCCAAAGCGCTAAGGTGAAGGATAGTCTTCAAAAGGTGATCTCATCTTCTGAATACGCAAAATATCTTAGAGAGCCTATTATCACCCTTCGGCAGGGTAGATACGTAGTACCTGTTAAAAGTGAATGCAAACATGATATCCCAGGCTTGGTGCATGATGTTTCATCTACAGGTTCTACTTATTTTATTGAACCTATGAGTGCAGTCAGTGCCAATAACGCTTTGCGTGAATTGGAACTGCAGGAACAAAAAGAGATTGAACGGATCCTTGCTCAATTATCCGGCGAAGTTGCCGCATCAAGAGAAAGCATTGCCCTTAACGGAGAAACCCTTGTTAAGCTGGATGTTATTTTTGCAAAAGCAAAACTGGCACACAAAATGAATGCCTGGGCACCGATTATGAACGAACAGGGTATCATCGACCTTAAAAAGGCACGACACCCACTGATCGATCCTAAATCTGTAGTACCATCCTCCGTCACATTAGGCAATACCTTTGACACGATGATCATCACAGGTCCCAATACAGGCGGAAAAACAGTTACGCTTAAAACGATGGGTTTATTAACACTAATGGCTGAATGTGGCTTGCATATACCTGCCGGTGATGGCAGTCAATTATCAACATTTGATAAGATCCTTGCAGATATCGGTGATGAGCAGTCCATTGCACAAAGCCTGTCAACATTTTCCAGCCATATGCGAACTATCGTCGAAATCATAGAATGCTGTAACGACAGAACCCTTGTATTGTTCGACGAACTTGGCGCCGGTACGGATCCGGCAGAAGGTGCAGCGCTGGCAATTGCATTAATTGAATACTGCAGAAAGCATAAATGCCTGGTTGCGGCAACAACGCATTATGCGGAGCTTAAGCTTTACGCTATGCGCACAGCCGGTGTTATAAACGCATCTTGCGAGTTTAATGTGGAAACCTTGAAACCCACATACAAGCTGTTGATTGGTATTCCTGGTAAATCTAATGCTTTTGCAATTTCAAAGCGCTTGGGATTGCCCGATGAAGTATTAAAAGAAGCAGCTGATTTAGTTGGACAGAACGATAAGGATTTTGAAGATGTATTGAATCAGTTGGAACAACAGCGGCAACAAATGGAATCCGCAAAAACAGAAGCTGAGAGGCTCCGTGCAGAGACGGAAAAGATCAAACAAAACAGCGAAGACATCCGTCATCAATTGGAAAAAGAACGAAACAAAGCCCTTGAGCAAGCCCGGTTAGAGGCACAACGAATTATTGAAGATGCCCGGGCAGCTGCCAATGCTGCTGCCGATGAAATTAAAGCGATCAAGAAACAGCTGTCTGAAAGCGCAGACATTCAGGGCATCAATCAACGCCAGGCGCAAATGCGCCGCAACATCAACGATGCAGAAAGCAGGATCCATACCGGCAAAGAACAGGAAGTCAGAGAGGAACCGAATCGTGATGTTTTGATCGGTGATACTGTTGAACTGATAAAATTAGGCACAAAAGCCAGTGTAATTGCAATTACAAAAGACGGTAATTATCAGTTACAAGCCGGTGTATTAAAAATCACAGCAAAAAGAAATGAATTCTATTTACTGGAGCAGCAAAATAACTACAAAAAGCCTGTGCGACCTGCACATTCCGGTCGGGCAATGAAAGTAGCAGCACTGTCTTCTGAGATCGATCTGCGGGGTATGGACAGTATTGAGGCTATTTGTGTCCTCGATAATTATTTAGATGAGGCGATGCGTTCTAACCTGCCGAATGTCCGGATCATTCACGGAAAAGGCACCGGTGTTCTTCGTGCAGCTGTGCATCAATCTTTGCGTTTGAATAAGCATATTAAGAAATTCAGGCTTGGATTATACGGTGAAGGAGAGGACGGAGTCACCATTGCGGAATTTGTCTAAGTGATATAATTTATCACTAAATAATATGAGATGTATCGTTTTTTATGACAAATTCCCAATGATTCCTGTATTATCTGTTGACTTTTTTTGAGTTTTTGGTATCATATAATAAAAATACCCAAGGAGTTGCTATTATGATCGCAAAAGAAATCAATGTTAAATGTGAATCCGGTCTTCATAACAAGCAGGCTACATATTTTGTGCAAAAGGCAAACGAATTTGATTGCAATATTTGGATCGAGTCCGGTAGTCGGAAAATGAATGCCAAAAGCTTGCTGGGAATTATGTCCTTTGGAATCGTTACCGGTGATACGATAACGCTCTCCGCTGACGGACAGAATGAAGAAGCAGCTGTTGCTGCGCTGGAACAGTTGCTTTTGAAGGACGTATACTAATTTGCGGATCAATTGCCTCAGTGCCTTTGCATTGAGGCAATTCTTTTTAGGTGGTCTTATATGTATTTTGAACAACTAAAAGAAAAAGCGCATACTCTGCCTATGTCACCCGGTGTCTATATTATGAAAGACAAGGACGACAAGGTCATTTATGTTGGAAAGGCAAAGCATCTTAAAAATCGGGTCAGTCAGTACTTTCAGGATTCTGCGAATCATAGCGCTAAGACGAGGATGATGGTTTCCAAAATTGATCATTTTGACGTTATCATTGCAGCATCCGAGTTTGAAGCATTGGTATTGGAATGTTCTTTGATCAAGCAGCATTTGCCTAAGTATAACATTCTGCTAAAAGACGGAAAAGGATATCCATATTTGCGGCTGGATATGCGGGAAGCGTATCCTAAGCTTACTATGGTAAATAAGATATTGGACGATGGTGCTGAATATTACGGTCCTTTCGGCAGCAGAGGTATAACTGCAAGTATTCTTCAGACAATTCAAATTACTTTCCGACTTCCTGACTGCAATAAGAAATTCCCCCGTGATATAGGCAAAGACAGATCTTGCTTAAACTATCATATGGGAAAATGCTCCGGGTGGTGTATAGAGAAAAAAACACAAACGGAATATAAGTCAATAATGGACAATGTTCGTAAACTTCTCCGGGGAAATTATAAATCGGTGGCAAGAACAATTGAAAAAGAAATGTTGGCTGCGTCTGAGAAATTGAATTTCGAATTAGCTGCCAGTCTTCGGGATCAGCTTGCTGCCATACAGGCATTAGGTCAAAAGCAGCTGGTTACTGCCGGTAAGATCGCAGATATGGATGTAATCGGCTTCGCACAAACAGAATGTAAAACTTGTTTTGCTGTGCTGCATTATTGCGGTGGCGCTTTGCTGGATAAAGATTATGAGATTTTGGACGGTGCTGATTATGATCCGGAAATCATTCCGTCACTCATTAAACAGTTTTATTTGGTGCGTGGTTTTGCACCGAAGGTTATTCTTGCACCTGCTGATTTTGAAGATCGGGAATTGTTTGAAGCCGTGTTGCTACAGACATATAATAAAAAGACAAGAATTCTGATACCGCAACGCGGAGATAATGTTCGCTATATTGAACTGGCGCACAAAAATGCATTGGAAGAAGCCGAACGGATAACCAACAAAGCAGAAAAGATCAATGCAACAGTTATGCAGTTGGGAAAGATATTAGGCTTGAAGCATACGCCAAAACGAATGGAGTCCTATGATATTTCCAATCTTTCAGGGCAGGACATCGTTGCCAGTATGGTGGTTTATATTGACGGTAAACCGTGTAAAAAAGAATACAAACGTTTTAAGATCGATAATCTGCCGACCCAGGATGACTATGCTTCTATGGCACAGGTTTTACGCCGTCGGTTCCAACGATATTTAAACGGGGATAAGGGATTTGAGCATTTGCCGCAGCTGCTCTTAATTGACGGCGGAATAAATCATGCCAACATTGCTTTAGAAACGCTTGGTAAATTGGATATTCATATCCCTGTATTTGGTATGGTAAAGGATAACCGGCATCGTACCAGAGCGCTTGTTTCAACGGACGGTAAAGAGATCAGAATTGATAATACACCAAATATATTTGCTCTGATTGGCAACATCCAGGAAGAAACCCACAGATTTGCCATCACCTATAATCGTTCTTTGCGAAGCAAAAGAATCAAGTATTCTGAACTGGATAGAATCAGCGGAATCGGTACAGTAAGAAAGCAAATACTATTGAAGAAATTCAAGTCGATCTCCGCTATCAGTAACGCTGCTTTGGAAGAGCTTTCCAAGTGCTTACCGATAGATGCTGCAACGCAAGTCTATCAGTATTTTCAAAAGAAGAAGGGAGGATCCTGAGCATATGCGTGTTGTAGCCGGAACAGCAAAGGGAACGGTATTAAAGACACCGTCCGGAATGGATACAAGACCGACAACAGACAGAGTGAAAGAAGCGCTGTTCAGCATTATTCAATTTGATATCCCCGGCACTGTGGTTCTTGATTTGTTCGGAGGCACGGGGCAGCTTGGTATCGAGGCTTTAAGCAGGGGTGCAAAAGCGGCAACATTTGTTGACTTAAGATCCGATGCGTGTCGTTTAATTAAAGAGAACTTAAAGAAAACAAAAATGGATGATCGTTCGGAAATAATAAATTCCGATTATGGAACGTATTTGAAAACAACACAAAAGAAATTTAACATTATTTTCCTGGATCCACCATATGCGGAAGATTTTTTAGAAAATTCTCTAAAAATGATAACAGAAATTGACATTTTGCAAACAAGTGGTATAATAGTCACAGAGCGCCCTTTGGAAAAGACGCTTTTGTTAGATTTTAACGGCTTTCAGCGCTCTAAAGACTACAAATATGGAAATACTTTACTTACAATTTATAGGAAATTGTAAGTCGGATAGTGAAGTGGTATTATGAAGATTGCTATCTACCCCGGTAGCTTTGATCCTATCACCAGCGGTCATCGAAATATTATTCAAAGGGCTGCCAATATTTTTGATAAGCTGATCGTTTGTGTAATGATCAATTCATCAAAAAAGCCTATGTTTTCCAGGGAAGAGCGGGTTGAATTGATCCGGCGTGTGGTTGGTGATATTCCAAATGTTGAAGTAGACTCTTCTGACGAGTTGCTTGCAGAATATGCAAAAAGCAAAGGTAGCTGCGTCATTGTAAAGGGTCTTCGCGCCGGTTCGGACTTTGAAAATGAATTTCAAATGGCGTTGATCAACCACAAGATCAACCCGGACCTGGATACAATGTTTCTCACATCGGAACATCAATATATGTATCTGAGTTCCAGCACAGTAAAAGAACTGGGCGCCTATAATGTAGATCTTTCCGACTTTTTGCCGGAAGAAATAATTCCAGATTTTAAACAGCGTATTATTGAGGTACGTCAAGGAGGAAATAGATAATGAACGAGCAAAATATTGAAGCAATTATTTCTGCATTGTACGATATGGTCCAGGATGCAAGATCGCTGCCTTTGGGTGCTGATAAGTGCATTTTGGAACGAGACAAGGTATTGGATATGCTGGACGAAGTCATCGCACAGCTTCCTGTTGAATTGAAGCAGGCACGTACCATCGTTGAATCCAGAAATGAATTGATTGGACAGGCTCGCCGTGAGGCAGAGGGTCTGATTCGCCAGGCACAGGAAAAAGCTGATCAGATGGTTTCCGAAGAGGCGATCTATCAGGAGGCAAAGCGTCAGTGTCAGCAGATGGTTATGGAAACACGCGACCGTATGGCTGAACTGCGTAAAGCTAGCAACGATTATATGGACGATGCCCTTCGCCGCACGGAAGAGGCAGTCGCTATGTCCCTTGAGGATGTCCGGGATACCAGAATCAAGTTTAGAGCTTTGGTGGAAAGCCAGGAAAAGAAGGCAAATGCTGAAGCTGAGGTAGTTGAGGAGTAATAGAAAAAACAGCTCAAAGTCATCTTTTGAGCTGTTTTTTTGAAGATTTAAGGAGGAAGTTGTTATGAACTATTTAGAGCGTTATAATTATTGGTGCAGTATAGATCTGCCTGAGGATGTAAAAGCTGAATTACACGCCATTCGTGATAACGAGGAAGAGCTTAAAGGCAGATTCGGTTGTGATCTCCAGTTTGGCACAGCAGGTATGCGCGGCGTTATGGGTGCAGGCAGTAACCGTTTGAATCGGTATACTGTCCGCAGAGCTGCACAAGGTATGGCTACCTGGCTTTCATCTACAACACTTCCTCAAAAAGCAGCAATTGGTTATGACTCCAGACATAACTCTCAGTTATTTGCTGAGGTTTGCGCAACAGCTTTTGCAGAAAAGGGCATTCATACGTATTTGTTTGACCGTCTTGCACCGACTCCTATGCTTTCTTATGCAGTCAGAGAGCTCGGCTGCGGATGCGGTATCGTGATTTCCGCAAGTCATAACGCAGGGGCATATAACGGCGTAAAGTGTTACGGTCCCGACGGTTGTCAAATGACCGACGAGCCGGCTGCGGTCGTTACTGAACAGATTGGCAAGATCCCTTATTTTGTTCCCGAGGAAAAGAGTTTCGACACCTGCTTAAACGAAGGAACGATTACCTATATTGATCAGAAGCTCTGGGAAAACTACTATCGAACGGTCCTTAACGAAGCAATTGACCCGGATATGATTCGGGCATCCGGCTTAAATATTGTTTACACGCCTTTGTGTGGCACCGGTAACGAGCCTGTGCGGGAAGTATTGGGCAAACTTGGCGTAAACATTTCTGTTGTTTCCTGCCAGGAGCATCCGGATGGTGATTTTAAGACCTGTGAATATCCTAATCCCGAAACAGACGCTGCCTTAAATGAAAGCTATAAGGTCGCAAAGAATGTTCCCTGTGACGTTATTCTGGGAACAGACCCTGACTGTGACCGTGTTGCTATCGCTGTACCTGAGGGCAATGGATTCCGCAAACTGTCCGGTAACGAGTTGGGATGTCTTTTGATGGAGTACGTTTTAAAGGCATATACAGCTAAAAACGCAATTCCGGAAGGCGCTATCGTTGTTCGCAGCATCGTTTCATCCCCACTTGCTGACCGGATCGCTGATAAATATAATGTCACAATGAAGGCTGTACTCACCGGTTTCAAATATATCGGTGGTGAGATTCTGAAGCTGGAAGAGCAGGGACAGGAGAATCGCTTTGTTTTTGGTTACGAAGAGAGTTGCGGTTATTTGAAAGGAACGTATGCCCGGGATAAGGATGCCGTTGTCGCCTCTATGCTGGTATGTGAAGTTGCTGCCAGCCTTAAGAAACAAGGCAAAACGATCCTGGATGCACTGAAAGAGATTTATAGCACTTACGGCTATTATCTGTCCTATGTTCAGAGTGTTGAATTGACCGGTTCCGATGCTATGGAGAAGGCAGCCAAAATGATGTCTGACCTCCGGGATGATGCCCCTCAAAACATCGGCGGGGCAGAAGTAACAGTAGTTCGTGACTACCGTACCAGTGTCGCAAAATGTCTTAAGACAGGCGCTGAGGAAGTGATCCGGTTACCCAAATCCAACGTTTTGGAATTCGTTCTTGGAACCAGCGGAAGTGTTATTGTCAGACCCTCCGGTACGGAACCGAAAGTTAAATTCTACTACACGGCAGTTGGTAAAGATGAGGAAGATGCCAAATCGCTTCTTGACAAAATGATTGCACAGATGGGATAATAGTAGTTAATAAAAAAAGGGGCTGTAAAAAAAGCCCCACCTAAAAGCAGGCTGTGCCGAAAGGTACAGCCTGCAAAATATTTATAGAGAAACGGCTGGATCAGTGGAATCCCATTTCTGAGATCCTCCGTTTTTTCGTGGACTGTTATTCTACAGCCCCTTTTTTTATTTTTGAGTAGCTTCTTTTAGTGCAGTTGCCAACTGGTCCGGGCAGGATGTCGCCTTAAATCCACAACGAATGCCTTGCACTCTGGCAATGACATCATTTACATCCATACCTTCCACAAGCTTACTGATGCCTTGCAAATTGCCATTGCAACCACCAATAAACTGGACATTGGTAAGCTTGTTATCATTTATCTCAAATAAGATCCGCTGGGAACAAGTTCCTTTTGTTTTATATTCGTACTGCATAATTTTTCCTTTCTTTAAGCAATAATATCAACAAGTTGTGCGTCTTCAAGGATTACAATCGCTTCATAGGGGATTATCATTTGATGACCCCGTTCACCGGCAGATACTGCGATCGCGTCATATAACTGACAGGTTTCGTCTATAAAGGTGGGATATTTTTTTCGCATACCAATCGGACTGCAACCGCCGCGTATATATCCGGTAAGAGATAGAAGATCTTTAACAGGTACTAAATCAATACTCTTATTCCCGGATACCTTTGCCGCGAGCTTTAAATCCAACTCGCAGCAAACAGGGATACAGAATACATTTATGCCGGTTTTATTACCCTTGGCAACAAGTGTTTTAAAGACCTGTTCCGGGGGCATATGAATTGCATTGGCAGCGTGGTTACCGTTTAAGTCATTCTCGTCATATTCGTAAAACGCTTCTTTACACTTAAATCCAGCCTGTTCAATCAGTCGTACTGCATTTGTTTTTGTTGCCATTTTTATCACCGATGGTATTATACGCTATTTAGCCTATTCTTTCAAGTATGAATTCATATGAATCGGGCAATCTACCAAAAAAGGAGGTTGAATTATGAACAGTAACGGCAATTCGGATATGATCAAAGAGGAAAGAGAGCAAGTATTAGAGCTGGGTTCTGATCTGACCAAAACGAATCGAGGGAATATTTACACATTGACGATCATTGGTCAGATCGAGGGTCATCAGGTTCTTCCGGAAACTGCTAAAACAACAAAATATGAGCACATTTTGCCCCTTTTATCCGGGATCGAAGAAAGTGATGATATTGACGGATTATTACTTCTTTTAAATACGGTTGGTGGGGATATTGAAGCAGGACTGGCAATTGCAGAAATGATCGCAGGTATGAAGAAACCGACAGTGTCACTGGTGTTAGGCGGAGGACACTCCATTGGTATCCCTCTGGCAGTATGTACAAAGAAATCATTTATAACACCAACTGCCAGTATGACCGTGCATCCGGTAAGAATGACCGGACTGGTTGTTGGTGCGCCACAAACATTTCGGTATTTCCAGCGAATCCAGGAACAGATTGCTGATTTTGTTACTGAGAATTCCGGTATCACCAAAGCACAATTTGAAAAATATATGATGGCAACAGTGGAGATGGCAACGGATGTTGGAACGATTCTGTATGGAAAGGAAGCAGTTGCCTCCGGTTTGATCGATAAATTGGGCGGATTAAGTGACGCACTCTCTGCATTGCATAAGATGATCGATAAAGCAAAGAAAAAAGAGGAGGATAAGCGTTAAATAGTTTAATTATTTTGACTTATGGACTGGAAATTCATCAAAGAGTGTGGTATTATAATACAATAAAATGGGAAGGGGTAGGTACTTATGAACATTCTTCAAAGCTTGTTATATGGTTTGGTAAGTGGTATCAGTGAATTTTTGCCTATCTCTTCCTCAGCCCACCAAAACCTGATTCTGTTTTTATTTGGTGTTAACCGTTATGATCCGTTAATGGATGTAGTTGTTTATTCAGCTTTACTATGTGCTTTGCTGTTTTGCTGCAGAGATATTATGGAATCCATTAAGCGAGAGCGAATGATTTACGAAAAGAACAGAAGAACGCATCTTAGCCTGGTTCGGCTGAAGGATTATCGTTTGGTTAAAGATGCTACAATGCCAATGCTGATCTTGTTTGTTATTTGTTCTTTCATCATTCAGGATAAGCACAGTTTACTTATTGGTTCATTAGGTTTGCTTATAAACGGTATTATTGTATTTATACCGGTTCGCTTAATGCAGGGAAATAAAGATTCCCGCCATATGTCCAAATTGGACAGCGTTCTGTTTGGTTTGCTGGTTGCCGCTTCGGCATTGCCGGGAATATCCAGACTGGGTATCGTCACAACTGCCGCTACGTTCCGTGGCGCAAGTAAGATCAAAGGTATGGAATGGGCATTGCTATTATGTATCCCTGCCATTATTCTTCTAATCATTTTAAATCTTTTTGCGTTATTTGGTGGAAGTACTATTGTTTTATCCGGCTTTTTTTCTTATGTTTTTGCTTTTATTGGCGCCTTTTTCGGCGGTTATTTCAGTATATTCTTAGTTCGTTTACTTACTGTCAGAAGTGGCTACTCGGGATTTGCCTACTACTGCTGGGGAGCTGCGCTGTTTATGTTCATACTATATCTAACGATTGCGTAAAGGAGGGATATTGTGTCCTCAAAGAATTCTAAAACTCAGGCTGAAAAGGCTGCAAATTCCGCTCAAAAGAAGAGAATAACCAACAGATCCAAGACCAGCAAAACTCCGGTTAATAAAACCATTCAAAAAACAAAGCAAGAACATACAATTCCTGTACGGTTTATTACATCAACATTGTTTCTTGGGTTGTTCATCGTATTTTTGGTTATTTTCTTTCTTCCCGAAGGTGCAATTATCAAGTTGTTCAATGATTTGGTTCACGGACTGATCGGCAGAGCCGGTTTTGTGGTATCCATACCGGTATCCTTATTCTTGTTTTTCATACACGCATTTAGCGGCAAGCGTCCTGTCAAAATGAGAACGATTTGCGCAGTTGGCTTTATGCTCATGTGCGGTTGTATTACGCATCTGATTTTAGATCCGCAGAATCTGCCTGACGGTATAAAAATTGTTCCTGAGCTTTACCTTGGGGGTATTGACTGTACCACCGGCGGCTTGGTTTGCGGTGGACTTGCACTAATTGTAAAGTGGCTGTGCGGTCCTGTAATTTCCTATATTGTATTCATTATTCTCGCTTTGGTTCTCCTGCTGGCAAGTATGCAAATTACGATTCCCAGTATTGTTCGGGCTATTCAAAACAGACCCAGAGCAAATTGGGAAAATGACAAAGAAGATACACGACAGGAACCCGCTGCATTGGTTGTCAATCATTTGGCAAATAAGCGTATTGAGTATATTGAAAAGCATAAAAATGTTAAGTCAGAACACCAATTGACTGAACGATCCGAAGTCGAACCTAAGCCGCAAGAGATTTTTGATGTCAATAAAGATACAAAGCGATCCGATGAAATATTCCGTCAGATCGACGGAGATGTACATGATCCGGTGGCTGCTGCCGCACATAAAGTAGCGGATGATGATCAAGGAGAAATTATCTCTATTTTTACCGAGAAAAGCAAGTCGACTTCCAATAAGATGCCTCCTCTGGAATTGGACGATATTGCTCAAGAAGAACCGGTTGCCGAACCCGTAATCGTTCCGGAAGTGTCCACGAAGAAGCAAAAGGTCACTTCTTCTGATGCTGAAAAGGCAGCTGCCGATGTGGCTGTTGAAATTGCCAAATCTGAAGCAGAAAACAAACAAGTATATCGTTTCCCACCGATTGATTTGCTGAAATCCTCTTACGGAAATGCAGCTGACGGCACAATGGAGATGAGGGAGAATAAGTACCGTCTGGATGAAACGCTGGCAAGCTTTAAAATCGAAGCGCACATTATCAATGTTACAAGAGGACCCAGCGTAACCCGATATGAGGTAGAACTGGAAAAAGGTGTCCGTCTTAGTAAATTGACAACCGCGGCAGATGATATTGCATTAAGTCTGGGTGCTACCGGCGTTCGTATTGCTGCAGTTCCGGGGAAAAGCTCTGTTGTTGGTATTGAGGTTCCCAATAAGACCGTAACTACGGTTTCCCTTAGGGATGTTATCGATTCCAAGGACTTTGTCAATGCGAAATCTACATCTTCTTTTGCTGTAGGTAAAGATATCAGCGGAAATAACATTATTGGAAATATTTCCAGACTTCCTCATATGTTGATTGCCGGTACCACAGGCTCCGGTAAATCCGTTTGTATGAACTCCATTATCATTTCTTTGCTCTATAAAGCATCTCCGGATGATGTTAAGCTGATTATGGTCGACCCTAAGATGGTTGAGCTTGGCATCTACAACGGAATGCCCCATTTACTGATTCCTGTTGTGACGGATCCTAAAAAAGCGGCAGGCTCTCTACAGTGGGCTGTTACAGAAATGCTGCGCCGTTATTCTATTATGCGGGATGTAGGCGTCAGAGATCTGGAGTCCTACAATAGCGTTATCGAAACAGAAGAAGAACCTGGAACGAAGCTTCCGCGTATTGTGGTTATCATCGATGAGCTTGCAGACTTAATGCTTGTTGCAGCAAAAGAGGTTGAAGAATCCATTTGTCGCATTGCACAAATGGGTCGTGCTGCCGGTGTACATTTGATTATTGCTACACAAAGACCATCCGCAGACGTTATTACAGGTTTGATGAAAGCAAATATTCCTTCCAGAATTGCATTTGCTGTGGCATCTGCTATGGAATCCCGCATCATTTTGGATACACAGGGTGCAGAAAAGCTTGTTGGCAAAGGAGATATGCTTTATGCGCCTATTGGCAGCGGTAAGCCGCAACGTGTGCAAGGCTGCTTTGTCAGTGATCCGGAAGTAGAAGCTGTTGCTAACTATATCAAAACAAACTGTGTGACGGATTATGATGAGCAGGTTCTGCAAGAGATCGAGTTGAAAGCTGCTCAAACAGGTAGCAATAAGTCTGCACCGGAACCGGAGGCTAACGCAGATGAGTTAGGCGGCGATGAAATGCTGCCTGCTGCTGTGGATGTTATCCTCGAAACCGGTCAAGCCTCAGTTTCCATGCTGCAACGTCGCTTAAAACTAGGATATGCCCGTGCCGCCAGAATCGTTGATGAAATGGAAGAACGCGGTATTGTAGGTCCTTTTGTTGGCAGTAAGCCCCGTTCGATCTTGATTACAAAAGAGCAGTGGGAATCTATGAAGAACGGTCAAACAGAACAGTTAGAATTTTCGGATATGGAAGAAGCTGAGGATGTTGATTCCAGTAATGAGGTTTTTGAATAATTATAAAGAAGCTGACGGATAATTCTGTCAGCTTCTTTTTGCATATCACAAGTGTTTGTCCCATAAGGTTATAAGGGAGTGATGGAAATGATATGTGCCTGGAAGGAATATCTGAAACTAGTACCGTCCAGTATTCGTAATGATGTGGACAAGTACGGAAAAAACACTTTGTTGGAGTTGCGATTACGAATTAATGAATCACCGGAATTGGTTATGTCGAATGATAGTATTTTCCTTGATCATATAACAACTGCTGAAGATATAAATTTCAGCATAAATATAGCATCGCAATATTCTCCCTGGGCAGCTGCAACCCTTTCTAAAGGGTATGTTACGGCACCGGGTGGACACAGGATCGGTGTTTGCGGCAGCACAGTTTCCGGAAACGGAGGTACTTCAACCATACGAACAATCACATCAATATGTATTCGTGTTTCAAGAGATTTTCCGGGATGCGCAGCTGAGGCATTGATAGCGGATCGGTCAATTCTTATTATCGGTCGACCTTGTTCGGGAAAAACAACTTTTTTAAGAGATCTAATAAGACAGATCTCATCAAAGGGAAAAAAGTCTATTTGCGTTGTGGATGAGAGAGAAGAGATCTTTCCCAGAATAAAGACCGGTTTTTGCTTTAGACCAGGTATTCATACAGATGTGCAATCCGGGTGCAGCAAATCCTGGGGGATCAATGCGGTATTGCGCGCAATGAATCCCGGTACGATTGCTGTTGATGAAATTACAGCTGCTGAGGATTGTGAGGCGATGATTCAAGCAGGATGGTGCGGTGTT
>JAZQHW010000105.1:0-4681 GCA_045540795.1 Faecousia sp.
GCCGTACACGGCAACAACACCGCCTCTGCTTACACCTTTGCTGGTGGTTTCTGCAGCACGCATAGTGCCGCTGTACAGGTTAAATACCGCACCGGACTTGACCCAGACACAGCCACCAGGCTCCCAAGTACCATCCGGCAATTGGTCATCACCACGGCACTGCAAAATGCCGCCCTCACCCTGGACATTCAAGGTCGCGCCCTCCTCCAGGATGATCCGGCGGTTGCCGGTATAGGTATAACCGTTAAGCTCCAGGCACACCGTAGTGCCATCGGGGATAACTTTTTCACCGTAGACATTACTGCTGGTAGTAAGGAAATAGTGCTTGGTTTCCATAGGAGAGGTGTTGGTAAAGGGATACCAGGTCTCCGTCAGGTCGCAGTATTCGCAGTACCGGATGATGGTATTCTCCTCTGCGGATACGCTTAGGGTGCACAGGCACACCAGTGCCGCCACCACAGCCAGTAAGATCAGAATGCGTTTTTTCATAATTTTACCCCTTTAAAAGTATAAAACTATAGTCTTTTGCTATTTGCAATTTCATTATAACATACGCTGCAGTGGCGAACAAGTTCAAATCTCTTTAAGTATATCCTTATGTACATTAGTAATTTTTTAAGTATCTTCTTGTCCGGAGGGAAAATGCATGTTATAATGGGCAAAAGAAAGGGGTATGGATATGACATTTCAACAGCTTCAGTACTTCCTGGAGGTCCATAAAGCAGGCACTTTTTCCCAGGCAGCGAAAAATTTATTTGTCACCCCATCCAGCATTTCCATTATCATTGGCAATATGGAAAAAGAATTGGGCTATCCGTTGTTTATACGTAGCCAAAAAGGTCTTACCCTCACCGCCAACGGACAAAAAGTCCTGGACCTGGCTACCCATATTTGCGAGAAATACCGCCAGTTGGGGGATATCCGGGGCACTTCCCGCATTGCGCTGCGGATAGCGATCAATGACTACACCCCGGCGAAATCTGCAGCCGCACGCTTGCTGGAGGACAATGCCCACAGACGGGATATCCACATAACGGTCCTGGGAACAACAACGGAAACGATTCAGGATGTAGCACTGTTTGAAACAGATATTGGCATTATCGGAAACTACCATTCCCGAAACCTCCCTCTGCAGAATATGCTGCAGGACAAGGGACTGGAGCATCGGGTTTTGGAGGTCCTTCCCCTTGAGATCATTATTGGAAAGAAGCATCGGCTGTTTTCTATGGATACGATATGCCCAAAGGATCTGGAAAACGAGACCTTTATCGACAATGTCAGCAGATCCAGATCCCAAAGCCACTATTTAAAGGGCATTATCCACATTCCCCAGGAAAATGTAATTGCGGTCCACCACGAGGATATTCGCTATCAATTGTTATCCCGGGGCGCAGGCTATACCCTCGCACGCAGACCTCCGGATGCCATATGCGCCCAATACGGGTTGCGCTGCATTCCCATTGAGGATGTATACACAGAGATCCTCTGCATAACCAACCCTTCCCGCCCTCTGAATGATACAGGCAAGCAGTTTCTGTCGTTACTAGATGCGGAAATCGAAAAACAAAAATCAAGAATGTAACAAACGCATATTTGTTCTGTTGCAATTGATACAAAACCCCCGTCCTACGGTGTCCCAATGACATCTTCGTAGAACGGGGGTTGTTGCCGTCTGTCAGAAATATAGCGCTTATGATTTAAGCTTTCTCATATTTGCCTTTTTTAAGCTTCCAGTTAGGCTTGTACACCGTTACATACAGTGCTGCCAGCACACCGGCGCAGATCAGGCTGATGATGCAGCCCACCGTAAAGGCGCTGTTCCGGTAAGTGAAGGTGACGGTATGCTCGCCCTCCGGCAGCAGCAAGCCTACCATAGCATTGCCGATAAGGACAGTATCCACATCCTTGCCGTCCACCTTTGCGCTCCAGTTGCCGTCCTGGGGAATGGAGGTGTACAAAATACCGTTCCGGTCACAGGTGATGGTGCCCTCCACCCGGGTGTTGGAGAATTTCGTCAATTCCAAAGTGGAAGCATTCAGCTGATCATAGCCTGTCCAGAACACCGGCTCATTGAGGATCCCGGCATACAGGGTGATCTTACCCTTTTCGTTTTCCTTACAGGTCAGCCGCACCTCGATGACATCCCCCGGCTCCACCTGACAAACTGCGGCAGTCTGGGGAATGCTGTAGCTTTCGTTATACAGCTCCACTCCGTTTTTCCAGAAGGAGAATTTATTCTTCTTGGAAAGATCCAAACCGATGCACAAAAAGCCGTCGGTATCCGGAATATACTTGTAGGTCACCGTACCGGTGCTGTCCTTGGAGGTGTAGGCGCAGTAGCCGTCCTCATTTTGGGAAGTGATGGTCACATCCTTGGCAGAGATGGAAAGGTTCGGTCCGGCGAAGGTGTACCATACATCCTCTTGCACACCGGTGGCTGCCCGGAACAGCTCATTCTGGAATTCCCAGGGGTTAGCGCCGGGGGTGGAGAAGTCCACATTCAGCAGCTGATTCTCTGCCAAAAAGCCCAAAGGCAGATAGGCTTTGTTTTCCAAAAGGTGGACTTTATCAAACTGGTGCAGATCGGTAAAGTAGTTATTCTCCTCCACCTTATCCTGCCGTTCCAGCATATACTTCAGATTCAAAAACAAATTGGATACCGGGGAGCTCTCCTCGAACAGATAGCGGTTGTAGGTATCCTTGGCACCGTAACCCAGAGCTTTCATAAACCGGGTGACGGATACATTGGCAGAGCTGGTGAAGGTGGAAACACCGTAGTAGCCGTTGAGCGCACCGTCGTTCAGAGTCTGGGAATGGGTGGTTTCCGTGCGGTAGAACAGATTCCCTTCCTCCCGCTCCTGCATATACCGGAGAATGGACTGGGTATACACCGTGCCCCGGGGATAGTTGGTAACGGAGGTGCCGGTGAAGTGGACACCAAAATTCACCATATTCAGCACCAGCTCAATGACCATAATACCCAACAGCACAAAGGTCGCCAGCTGACGATTGCTCCGCACCTTGGTTAAATAGGCTTCCTTCTTCTCCGGGGGATCCTTCTTTTTCACCCGCTTGATCAGCGTAGGATACACCAATGCGGCGGTATACAAAAGCAGAAAAACACCGTTGTATGCCCAGTAGACGCCTTCTGTTTCCTCTTTGGTGCAGAATGCGATCCCCAGGGCAGCGGCACCGGCAAGGATCACCTGCCACAGCCGGAAGCTCCGGCGGAGAGTCCAGGCACGGTAAGCCATATACAGAAGCACAAAGCTGTACAGGAAGCTGAACCGGTAAGGGATCATATTGGTGAAATGGAAGCCGTGCCAGATATAGTCCAGCTGACGGATCAGGAAGCTGACATTAAAAAACAGCAGCAGCGCCACAGAGCAGAGCTTGTCCCGAAGCTTCACCTGCTTGCAGGTGAGGAACAAAAATGCCAGCACCGTTGTACCCACACCACAGTAAAGATTGGGCAGACCTTCCTTGAAGGTTGGCTCCAAAGCACCGTTCATATTACCTGCCACCTGACGCATACCGTCCAGCAAGCCTTGCCAGGTGTTCTCATCGGCAATGTTCAGCTTAAAGGTCTCCGGGAATTTATTGACGCTGGAATAGGTGGTCTGTAAAGCCGCGAAGGCAGGCAGCTCCAGAATTGCCGTCATACCGATGGCAATGACAGAGAAGGCGGCAATGACCCCCAGATCCTGGAGGAAGCTTTTGATGCTCCGGAAGCGGCAGATCTCATAGCAAACAAACAAAAGTGCCACAAAAATACAGGTGAAGAAGCCGATATAATAGTTTGCATACACCGACAGGAACAAGGTCAAGGTGTAAAGCATAAACTTTCTGTCCCGCAAAAGCGCCACTGTACCCAGTGCCACCAAGGGAAGCAATGCGAAGGTGTCCAGCCACATAATGTTCCATTGATAGCCCATTGCCCAGGCACACAGGGCATAAAAGCTACCGAACAGGGAGATGGAAAAATCATTTTTGTGGAAGATCTTCTTCAGGAAGATGGCAAAGAACAGTCCGGCAAAGCCCAGCTTGATGGGGGTGAGCAGAGAGAAATACCCCAGCAGCCAGCTTTCCGGCAGCAGGACGCTGAGCAGATTCAGCGGCGAAGCCAGGTAATAGGAGATCAGACCCAGATAGTCCATACCCATACCCACGCTCCAGTTGTAGAGCATACTGTCCCCGCTGCGCAAAGCCCTCCGGAAGTCAACGAAGAAGGGATAGTACTGATGGTACATATCCGAATAGAGCATTGATGTCTGCCCAAAGGGGATAAATCCCCGGACGATCATCACGCCAAACATCGCCAGCACCGGCAGAAGAAACGCCAGTCCCAGATAGTTCCATTTCCATTTTTTTACATCTGTCAGCTTCATAGTATCCCCCTGAAATGTGTTACAGTTTAGTTTACCACAGATTATTTTCCCGGTAAAGATTTTTTTGCAATTATTTATAAAATCTTTATCCGGAAGCAAAACGGAAGCAAGAAAGAGAACGAGGGGATTCCCCTCGTGGCATCCATTGGGTAAAGCAAGAAAGAGGAAGAGAAAGAGAATAAGAACAAGATAGAGAAAAAGAAAGAGAGAGAGTGAGAGAACAAATGTTACACCCCCCACCCCCCCCCATGCTTTACCGCTTGTTCTGAGGGGCAATAGGGTGGATTTGAGTA
>JAZQHW010000106.1:0-2857 GCA_045540795.1 Faecousia sp.
GTTTCATCACAAGATGATTCTACAGCCAAAATATTCATAACTGCCACTCCTTTCTGAGAATAAGCGCATCTTCCTTAGGATTAGAATAATAACCTCGTCTTTGCCCAACTTTTTGGAAACCAAGGCGAATGTACAGATTAATTGCTGCTATATTGGATTCCCGAACCTCCAGGGTAATAGATGTGACTTCCTTATCCTTCAGTTCATTAATCAATACTTCCACCAGTTTCTGTCCAATCCCGTTCTTTCTGTATTCCGGAGAGACTGCTAAATTCATCATATCAGCCTCCCCAAGCACAGATTGAGAACCAACATAGCCCAACAGTCGTTCTCCTTCTACTGCAATGATCCACAGAGAAAGCGGATTATTGAGTTCTGATGAAATGGAATTTTCACTCCAAGGCATACTGAAGCACTGTTTTTCCAATGCAGCCACCTGTTGAACAAATTCTGCATTCATATATTTGTATTCGATCATTTTGCGTCAAACCAACTTTTTCCCCATTTTGCTTCCGCAAGAAGCGGTACATTCAGTTCTGCAACTTTTTCCATTTCGTTACTAATCAGCTCAGCAACAGCTTCCGCATCCTCTTCAGGGCATTCTACGATCAGCTCATCGTGTACTTGAAGAAGTAATCTTGCTTTAGGAAACTTCATAGACAGTGCTTTGTCAACACGGATCATTGCAAGTTTAATTAAATCAGCAGCTGTACCCTGGATAGGAGTATTCAAGGCAATTCTCTCAGCACCCTGTCGAATATTGAAGTTACTGCTTTTTAGTTCGGGAATATATCTACGCCTACCATACATTGTTTCGGTATATCCTGTAGAACGTGCGTCATCTACAACACGTTTCATATAATCCCGCACGCCGTGATAATTGGCAAGATAACTGTCAATATAGGCCTTTGCCTGATAACGGCTGACACCAATATCATCCGCAAGAGAGAATTCAGAGATTCCATACACAATGCCAAAGTTAACAGCTTTGGCGTTTCTTCTCTGCAAAGAAGTGACTTGTTCCAGTGACACACCAAACACCTGCGCGGCAGTGACAGTATGAATATCCATTCCTTGAGAAAACGCATTTTGCATAGTTTTATCGTCGGCAATATGCGCAAGAACACGTAATTCAATTTGGCTGTAGTCCGCATCTACCAATACGCACCCCTGCTTCGGAATAAACATTTTACGGATCTCTGCTCCCAACTCTGTACGAACGGGAATATTCTGCAAATTCGGCTCAGTGGAAGAGAGTCTACCTGTAGCTGTAACAAGATTTTGAAATGTGGTACGAATTCGATTGTCCGAACCAACCACCTTCATCAAGCCATCTGCGTAAGTGGACTTGAGTTTTGTTAACATTCTATAATCCATAATTGACGGAATAATAGGATGTTTATTCTTTAACTTTTCTAAAACATCTGCATTTGTGGAATAGCCGGTTTTTGTCTTCTTTACCGGTGGAAGCTGTAATTTTTCAAAAAGCAATTCTCCAAGCTGCTTAGTTGAATTAATATTAAACGCTTCATCAGAATAGGAAAAAATCAAGCTTTCACAATCAGCAATACGCTCAGAGAGCATAACACCAAATTGTTCCAATTTTGAGGGGTCTATTTCTACACCTACCTGCTCCATTTTAAACAGCACAGAACAAAGGGGCAACTCGATATCATAATAGAGTCTTTCCATATTCTGCTTTTTCAGTTCCTTATCCAATACCGGATACAAATTCCACAATGCCTCTGCACAACCGGCGCAATCACCATCATCTACAGAAATACCTAAAAAACTGGTTGCCAGTTTAGAAACCGGATAGTCCGACTGAGATGGATTCAGATCATAGGCTGCCAACGCAGTATCAAATACACAGTTGTACCCAGTGATCTCCATCTGAGCCAGTTGGTGCATTGTAGTTTTACTATCATGGAACACACCGGGAATATCACCAAGCACGTTGATATTCAAAGAAAAAGCTTCCATAGGTGTCATTGCATAAACACCATCTTTACAAGCAAGTCCAATAGAACCGTCCGGTGCGATATACAATGCATATTGATTACACTGTTTTGGAAACTCTGTCAACACAGGAAGCTTCTCAAAGGATACATCTGCTGCTGTTATCTCCTCATCTGCAGCTCCATACAAGCCATACCTGTCGATTAAGCGAACAAACTCCAACTGTATAAACAATTTATACAATTCCTTTCGGTTGTACGGTTGAATAATAGCATCCTCAGGACGAAAATCAATGGGTGCATCTTTTCGAATCGTGGCAAGATCATAAGACAGGTAAGCATTCTCTTTTCCCATCTCCAGTTTTTCCCGCATTTTAGGACGAATGGAAGCGTCCATAATATTATCATATACGCCGTCCAAAGAGTTAAAACGCACCAAAAGATCTGTTGCTGTTTTAGGTCCAATGCCTGCTACACCGGGAATATTATCAGAAGAATCACCCATCAATGCTTTTAAATCCACCATTTTTTCAGGCGCAAAACCATATTCTTCCACAAAGGTGTTTCGATCATATAAAGTAGATGTTGTCTGTCCACCTTTTGAAATAACCAGCTTCACTGAAACATAATCATCAATTAACTGTAAGCTGTCCCGGTCTCCGGTTACGATCACACACTCCCAATTCTTTTCAGCACAAGTCTTACCAACCGTACCGATCACATCGTCCGCTTCCCAACCCTGACATTCATAAATTGGAATATTCATTGCTCGCAGCACTTGTTTCATAACAGGCATCTGCTGTGCAAGTTCCTCCGGCATAGGATGCCGGGTAGCTTTGTAACCGTCATACTGTAAATGGCGGAAGGTAGGACCGTGAAGATCAAAGGCAACACATACT
>JAZQHW010000107.1:0-17046 GCA_045540795.1 Faecousia sp.
CTCAGGCGGTAATCCATCATCAGCTCATCCAGGTACAGCCGGTAACCGGCAGCAGAGGGGATCCGTCCGGCGCTGGTGTGGGGTTGTTCCAGATAACCCATTGCCGTAAGGTCTGCCATTTCATTGCGGATGGTGGCTGAAGAATAGGGCATATCCGGAAGCTCCGTGATCGCCTTGGAGCCCACCGGCTCAGCGGTGCGGATGTACAGGTCAACCACAGAACGCAGCACCTTTTTCTTTCGCCCGGTCATTTCCAAGGGAACTCCTCCTTCCGGCAGCAGATCCGCCGTTTTTGTCGTTTTAGCACTCAACACCTCTGAGTGCTAAGCACACTATACTATAGAGTGCTAAAAAAGTCAATAGCTACAATTATAAATATTTTTTGAACAATACTATCATTGTTTGAGCCCCGAAAGAAAATATACAAAAAAACCGCCGCAAGCGTGCTCTTGAAGGCTTGCGGCGGTGTATCTATTCTATTATTGCAATTTTTTGATAGTATTTCCGGAAACTTCATCCTTGGTTCTTTTAAACAGACCAAAGGTTCCCAGAAGCGCAAACAGCGCGCCCATACCCATATTACCAAGGGTAGCTGACAAATACTCGCTATCCTCTGTCAAAAGCATAACCAGCAGGGGAGGAATATCCCCAAAGCTATAACCCGGCAGCTCACCGGAATGGATCATCTGTCCCAATACCACACAATCGGGGATAATCGTTCCCAACAGCACACCCAGCAAAACAGTGATCACCAGAATTGCCGTTTTGCCCTTTCCTTGCTTGCCATGAAGCAGGTTATAGCCCTTTTCTGCCAGCCAACCGATCACGAATCCCACAATAGATGCAACATATCCCAAAGACAGAACCAGTGCCCAAACAACAGAACCAAGCGCCGCACCCACCGCTGCGCCTACAAAGCCCTGCACATAAGAACCGGTATCCTCTTCCGCTCGCTGCTGATCCTCCGTCTGCATTTCTTCAGCTACCCGCTGATAGCAGCCTTGGTGGAGGGGATACGCAATGCCATTAATGAGATACCAGCCATCCTCTGTGGTTTCCATACCGCACTCCGGACAAATATTTCCCCCGGGAATACCGGTTTCTCCCAGCATAGGATAGAACCAGTCAATAAAAGCTTCCAGCTTTTTCATTGTTCCGGGATTATCCAGAAATGTGATACAGATCCACTTGCCACCAACGCCAAAGCTCTGGATCCGGTAATTTTTTTGCAGATCCCCGTCAGCCAGCGCTGTTTGCAGTTTTACCCGCTGCGCTTCAGAAACCGAAGCGGCAATATCGACGCGCTTCCATCCGGCACCCTCTGACAAGGTGGTGGCATAGCCCAGCATATTGCCGTAGGCAACACCGTTTCCTATATGCATACCGTGAGTTTTTGCAAGCTTCTTTAATCCGCTTCCGATCATCTTAAATGCCTCCTTTTCTTTTTCCTTTTTATAATAGCATAATTCTTATATCCCTGCAACATAAAACTGCATAATGCGACACCATTCAAAAAGAATTCTATTTGCACTTTTTACATATTTGTGTTATACTGTATCTTAACAATAAAAGGATGATAGAAAAGAGGTCGCATAAGATTGGAACATTCTCAGCTTTTATGGATATCCCAAAGCTATACCCATCCCAATGCCGGTGTAAAAAGCCACTCCCACCCCTATTACCATATGTTCTATATTATGGAAGGCAACTGCCGTTTTACTGTAGAGGACTGCACCTATGATCTGCTCCCCGGCAGCTGTATGCTGGTGCCCAGAGAGACCGAGCACGGCTATTGCGCCATCGGCACAAAAACGATGAGGCAACTGGAGATCAAATTCTCCCTGCCCCAAAATACTATGGATAAGCTTTTGCGGAAAGATCAGTGCGTTTATTCAGAAGATCCGCTGGTGGGCAGTCTGTTCCAGCAGATCATTGCCGAGTATTCCGAGCTGGGCAGCCTGGCTGACGATTCTGCCACCTCCTATCTCACAGCGCTGCTCTATGCGCTGACCAAGAACAGCCGTTCCCAGAAGCAGCGGCAATTCCAGTTTATTGACGCGGCGGCTTACTCTGAGCTGTCTCAAAAGATCATCCGCTATTTAGAAACACACTATGCGCAGGATGTATCCCTGGATCAGCTGGCAGAAGTGCTGGATTATAACAAGAGCTATTTGTGTATCGCCTTTAAGAAGGATACCCAGATGACCATTCTGGACTGCCTCAATACCATCCGGATCCGCCGGGCGGCAGAACTGATCGTCTACAGTGATCATACCCTTCTGCAGGTGGCAGAAATGTGCGGCTTTGCCTCTGTCAGCCACTTTAACCGGGTATTCCAAAAATATGTGGGCATCACCCCCGGTCAATGCCGCCGGGCATATCCTGTGGATATTCTCTTTGCCGACCCCAAGGACAATACCGGCTTCCCCCACAGTCCCAACCGCTTTGTCTACAGTGTTTTGGCGCAGAAGCGGATCACTCCGGAAATGCTGACTGCTCCCCACATCAAAACCCCCGACCTGTAAAAAGCTTCAAAAAGTCCATCCGTTGATCACGGATGGACTTTTTTTGACAAAACTGCAGCGGTCAAAGGTGCCACAAAGACGACCTTCGGTTTTTTTCGTTATTTAATTGCGCCGGCAGCATACATTGCTTCCACCTGCTCCGGGGTGTAGCCCAGCTGCGCCATAACTTCCTTGGTATGGTGACCCACTTCCGGTGCCGGAATGGTCTTGATCTTGCCCACAGAATCCATTTCCAACGGAGAAGCGGGCATCACATCCACCCGACCGTTGGCAAAGGTCACGTGCTCCAGATAATCGTTTGCCCATGCCTGAGGATCTTCGGCAACATCGCTGTAGTGACTCATCCGCTCCAGGGGGAAATCCATTTCCTCAGCCAGCTTTTCCCATTCGTGACTGGTTTTGGTCAGGAACGCTTCCCGGAAAATAGCATAGTACTTCTCCCGGTTCTGCCAGCGGGTAGAGGCGGTCATAAACTCGGTATCCTCCAAAAGATCCGGTCTGCCGATAGCATTACACATCTTGGGAATGATGGTAGCTGCATAAGCAGCGGCAATAAAGACCCATTCATTGTCCGCGCAGCAATAGTAGCCGCCGGGAACACCCTGATCCACCCGGGAGCAGGGATACTTTCTGCCGAAGGGCTTCTGGGAAACAATGTTCATTGTACCCATGGTGAAAATACCGTTGTGGTACAGACCGGAACGGACAAAGTCACCCTTGCCGGTACGCTCCCGGCGGAACAGAGCCGCACAGATCTCACCCATCAGGAACATACCACTGACGGTATCGCCGGCACTAGAAGGAGGAATCACCGGCATATAATTTTCGTTCTTAACCGCCTGATCCATCAAAAAGCCGCTTTTTGACCAGAAAGCAACGGTATCAAAAGCAGGCTTTGCCGCCTCGGGACCCTTTTCGCCATAGCCCACCAGCATAGCGTAAACAAGACCGGGGTATTTTTCCTTCAGGCTCTCGTAATCCAAACCCAAACGCTCCAATGCCTTGGGGCGGGTATTGGTAACAAAAACATCTACCTGACTTAAAAGCTTATGGAACGCTTCCATACCCTCGGGTGTTTTCAAATTGATCGCAATATGCTTTTTGCCGCTGTTGTAAATATCAAAAACAGGATTTTCCTCATCGGAAAAACGGGACGGCAGGAAGCTGACACCGGTAGCACGCCACTGGTCACCCTCCGGCCGCTCCACCTTGATCACATCTGCACCCAAATCTGACAGTAACCGGGCACACACCGGTGCTGCCACAAAGGTGGACAGCTCCAAAACCTTGATTCCCTCAAGAGGCTTGCTCATTGAGAATCCCTCCTTATATGTATTTCACGAACATTATACGCACCCTTTTTCCCCTTGTCAATGACACAAACCAAAAGATTTGTAAAAAACATCAATGGGGGGTCTGCCAAATCGCACTGTATATATGGTATTCTGGACACCGAATCAAAACAAAGGAGGAATTACTATATGTACAACAATAACAGAACGAAAAAAACCTACTCTGACTTAGGGAGCAAAGCCGCCAGGTATGAAATGCTCCGCAACCGGGGACAGGCAGTATTTTCCGGAACGCAATCCGAAGATTATGAGCCGTACACTGTCACCCGGGGGAACAAAAATCTACCGAAAACTATTCCCCAACGGGAATACAAACCGGAAAGCTTGCCCGTCCTCTCCCAGCAGATAGAGGAAGCCAATATCTATGCACAGGAAAGCAAGGCAAAGAAGAAACAGGCGGAAGATGCATACGGCATCTTTCTAAACAATCAAACAAACACCGATCACATAGACATATTAAAAGATGGCGGAAAAACTTCTGCCGCAGCAAATGCGCAAAAAGAAATTTACTGGGGCAATTACCAGCAAGCACAAAGCGAAGCAGTAAATGCTGAAAGAAATGCAAAAAGTTTACAGTGGGATTACAATTCCAGACTAAAAAATCCGTATGTGGAAGAATATTTGACGGAAGATTTACCCCAACTGAATGAAAGATTGCGCCAGACAAATGAGAAGGTCAGTGCAGCGCAAGCCGCTGTTCTTGCTGCAGAACAACGGTATAATTCACATATTAGTCGAAAAGACGCTGATGAACTCCAAATGGGAACCAATATATGGACAGAAGATGATGAACAATACCGGCAACAGCTGCAGAAGGACTGGGACGACGCACGGCAAATCTTAGCCGATACCCAGCGAGAGCAGGAATTGATTTCTGATACTGCTATATATCGGACGGATATGGAAACCATCGCAAATATGGGCAAACTGGAACGCATTGCTTTGGAAACACTAACTTCCGGAATCGACATATCCCGGTCTATAGAAGCAATCCATTCCTTATCAGAACAGGAGCGTAATGCACTCCGCAGCGATGGAACTTACTCTTTGCTGCTCACAAATCCAGAACATTTTCTGGTGAAACAAGGATATTCCAAGGAAGATATTGCTCATATCAAAGAATCCTATAACCGTTTCCAGCATAAAGAGAGTATGATGAAAACACAGGAAACTGCTGAGCAAATTGGTGACAGCATACCTTTGCTGGGTACCCTCAGTACATATCCTGCTTCCTTGATTGGGGGAATTGCCAGTGATATCACCGCTGCCACAGGTGCTTTGCTTCCCCAACCGGGTGGCTACCATAGCATAGATGTAAATTCTCCCGGATATGCTTTATCGGCATATACTGAATCGCTGCGGGGAACGGTAGAAAAAAATCTTGGCGGTATAGGAGGAACCATATACAATATCGCCAACAACACGGTTGATGATATAGGAAAGGCTACTGTAAGCGCTGTTACCGGCTTACCCTTGAATTATGCCGGTACTACCGGAGAAGCGACCCGCAAGGCAGCTATACACGGTGCAACACCGGATCGGGCTTTTGCTATAGGTCTTGGGGATACTGCAGATAATGTAATGATTGACACAGTTCTATTAGGTAACCCTGACGATTATCGTTCAACAACGCTATTTGATAATGCCAAAAATTCAATACGCCAATCTGCCATCGATAAAGTATATGAATCTATGCCAAATAACGATATTCGCTATTCTCAATTGGTTGATTCATTAATACAACAAGGTTTATCTGAAGATGAAGCAAAGGAAGCCGCTTATTATCATTTGATTTATGGAAAGATCAATTAGTGCCTTACTTTTTGAATTGTTGACATTTTACATAGAATATAGCTATAATGTATAATAGGGAAAGGGGGAAGAAAATGAAAAAACTTGCTTTTTTATTCTTTATTTTTTTGATTTACCGGCTAGTGCAGAGATTTTTCATTCTTCCTTTAGGTCCTGTTGTAGCCTTCTTCTATCAGCTGGCATTTTATATATGGCTATATACCACTAATAAAGACACATTGTTATATCATTTAGAGAAAACAATACGCAAATGGAGAAAGCAGGATCACGAATCCGGGATTCCTATGGCAGAGTGGGAGGAACGGCAGCGGCAGAAGGCTTTGGATGAAAAGCTGACAAACGGTAAATATACCAAAGCGGAAAAAGAACATCTGATCTACACCGCTAATCTTTCCACAGACAAAAAGGATACTCTCCGGGAAAAGCACCTGGGGCAAAAGAAAAAACCGCCTGTTACCCATTTATAACAAAGAACAACAACCGACAAAATGAGGATTCCTCATTTTGTCGGTTGTTGACTTTTTGACCTCTGTTATTTTGTCAGGATCAGTTGTAAAAACTGCTTTGCTGCCGGGAGCCAGTCCTTAACATAGCGGTCCTCCGGCTTTATAGAAAGATTTGTCTGCAGATCACCGGTGCAAAGATCGTGGGCACCGTAGGGATAAATATGCATTTCCACCGGGATCTTATGCTCTGCCAATGCCCGGGCATAGAGCAGGCTATGGGTTATCGGTACACTTTTGTCCCCGGCGCAATGCCACAAAAAGGCAGGGGGTGTTTTGGGAGAAACCTGCTTATCGCAGGAGAAGAAACACAGATCCTCCTCTGTCAAAGGAGAATGTCCCGTAAATCTTGTGACAGAGGTGCGGTGTGCCACTTCCGCAGATGCTGTGATCACCGGATAACCTAACACAGAAGCTGTCACAGGTTTACTGTCCGGGAAGACCTCCCGGATCCTGGGATGGTCATAGCAGTTGGCATAGTGGGCTGCCAAATGTCCACCGGCAGAAAAGCCCATCAGCACCACCTGCTCCGGGTTGCAGTGCCACTGCTCCGCATTCTTGCTGATCAGCTCCAGTACCGCTGCCACCTCCCGGTGCTGCACCGGAAAACAATGGGGTGTCGTGCTGTATTTCAGCACAAAAACCTGGAAGCCCTCCGGCAAAAACTGCAATGCCACCGGCTCTGACTCCTTGGGGCAGACGATCCGGTAACCGCCACCGGGACAAATAATAAGACACGGGCGCTTTTGCTCCTGTTTTCCCAACGCCGCAAAAGCCAGATCGTCCTGCAAATAGATATCCACCGTAGGATCGCAGTCATTTTCTCCTAAAAAAGGAAAATAATCCCGTAGATGTATTTTTTCACATTGCATTTATGCTTCCTCCTTTTTTTCCGCATTCAGGGCATCCACCACAATTTCCGGATAGGGATTCACGATCACGGTCCGGTAGGTGTGGTATATTACCATTCCCGTCTTACCGCCGGGTGTTTTTTTCACCTGCTTCACCGGTGTCACATCCACCGGAATATTCTGTCCCCCGGCACTTTCGGCATAATACGCTGCCAGCTGCGCCGCCTGGGTGACGGTGTCATCCGGGGGCGTCGCTCCACCACAGGAAATGATCACATGGCTTCCGTGGACCTTTTGGGCATGGAGCCACAGGTCATCCTTCCGGGCAAGGCGGAAAGTCAGCTCCTCATTCTGCCGGTTATTCCTGCCCACATAAATGGGATATCCGTCGGTGGATTCAAAGCGTATCGGCTGACATTTGGGGATCCGCATCCGCTTTTTTCCAGTTTCTCCCCGCAAATATCCCTCGTTCCGCAGCTCCTGGCGAATTTCCTCCAGCTCTGCTTCTGACTGGGCACGGTTCATTTCCTCCAGCACGCTTTGCAGGTACACCAGCTCCTGCTCACCCATCTGGATCTGCCGGGTCAGCTCCTTTTCCGCATTTTTCATACGGGTATAATCCTTATAGAACTTTGCCGCATTCTGCTGGGGAGAGAGGGTCGGGGACAGGGGGATCTGAACAAGCTTCATTTCCTCATCGTAAAAATCCTCTGCCTGCAAAACTGTCTGCCCTTTGGTGATCCGGTGGATGTTTGCTGTTACGATATCTCCCAGCTGCCGCAGCCGTTCCCGGTCAAAGGTGGCTTCCAGCTCCTTCTCCTGCAATTGCAGCTTCCGCTTCAGCCGCTGACACAGATTGGTAACTGTCTTTCGCACCGCCTGGCTTTTCTGCCGCATAGCATCCTGCCGGTCTCTGACAATATAAAAATTATCCAGCAACCGTGTAAAGGATTCCGCCGCTTCACAGCTGCCATACTGGCGAATGGGACAAAAGGCAAACTGCTTGGGCGTACCGTCCGGGGCAGCATAATAATAGGGGGCAGGATGCAGTAAATGCTCCTTAAAAAACAGTGACAGCTTTTCCCCAACGCAGGCAATATCCATACCCTCTATCCGGGCATCTGTATCTCCGGCTGCAAATAGTGCTGCCTCCCGGCAAATAAGCGGGGACAATCCACCCAAGGTATCCATCAGCCGATCCGCCAGCAGATCTGCCCCCGGTGCCGTTAATAAGTTTACATAATCTTCCACTTCCCGGGGGTCTGCTTTGGTGACTGGTTCCGGAAGCTGATAGATAAGACCCGGCAAAGCAGCCCGTTTGCTGCTTTCGTCCAAGCCGATCCGCCGCAGGCAGTCCAGGATCCGACCCTGTCCGTCCAGCAGGTACACATTACAGGTTCTGCCCATAAGCTCTGCTACCAAATGCTTTTCTGCCTGATCGCCCAGCTCATCGATACAGTCGAAGGTAAACCGCACCATTCTCTCCATAGGCAGCTGCTCCACCCCGGCAAGTCTTGCGCCGGAAAGGTGCTTCCGCAGCAGCATACAGAACATCGGCGGCTGATCGGGATTTTCCGGATTACTTTGGGTCAAATGCAATCTGGGTGCGGCAGGGTTGGCAGCGATCAGCAGCTTTTCCCGTCCGCTTTGTCCCCGCAGGTGGAAGATCACCGTATCCCGGGCAGGTTGGTGGATCTTTTCCACCCGGGCACCGGTAATCTTTTCCCGGGCTTCCTGCAAAACCGCTGTTAAGAAAAATGCGTCAAATGCCATAAAAATTCTCCAATTCTTTTGTTGCTGATTTGCTGCTAGATTGGGAAGATGGATCACCCAAAGCCGCCTTTATTTAAAGGGTTTGTCCGCAAATTTTGCCCGGGCAGGTCAATGCCGGTTGAAACAGTTTTTCACGGAGATTCCCCTTGGTCCAAAATATACTCGTTATGGTAACAGATTTCCCCTTGTGTGTCAAATTTCAATCTTCCGGTGCGTTACGAATATCTTCGCATAGTCGGCCATCCGATCCGGGAGATGGCTAAAAAGGGCAGGGGCTGCAAAACGCGACTCCTGCCGTAGCACAGGGGACCGTTTGCGTGAACCCCATTGTAAAGCAGTAGTGAAAAGGATATAGCGGAGAACCGGAATGGTTCGATGCTGTTTTTGCGTGTAAAGGATTATTGAGCAGCTCCGTCGGCAAAGGCCTGATGGGCAGCCTCCTGCAGAAGCTTGTAGTCAATGTGCGTCTTGTAAGAGCCGGTTCCATCCTTGTTCAAGCCGGAAAGTCCGGCACCGTTATAGGTGGGAACAAAGGTATTCTCCCGCACATCCAGACCAAACAGATACTCATACCAGACACAGGCGTTCAGATACTGGCCGCCGCCGATGTCTCCGTCGTGGTAGTTGTCGCCACTGTTTTCCGGCGCAGTATCTGCATATTGCTTGCCCAGACGGGCGCAGAGGTTATCATAGCCGCCATCCCGGATGATGGCCCATGCCTCGCAGGTGCTGATCCGGTCCATATCATACTTTTCGCAGATCAGAAGCGCCAGCTCCTTGTACAGCACGGTATTGGCGGCCTGCGTTTCCGGGGTGGTTACAGTGCCGTCTGTGTGTCATCTGCACCCCCGCAGGCACTCAAAAGCAATGCTGCGGTCAGCAGTATTCCGATTACAAGCTTTTTCATACTGTTTGCTCAAGTCCTTATTATTTCCACAAAACCATCCTTTGTGCTGTTTATTCTGCCAGCAATGTGCCGTTGTAGATCTCAAAAACTTCACCTGTGCCCACCGTAACCTCCAGGCACACCGTATGGTTTCCGTCCGCCAGGGCTTTACATTCCCCGTACCAGGCAGAGAGATTGATCTTCTGCTCAAACACCGGGATCGTCTCCCCAAACAGGATCTCATTGAAAACCGTTTTTCCTGCTGCGTCTTTGATCACAACCTTGATATGAGAAATGGCATAGTTGGATGTGACGCTTTCCTTTTGTAGTTGGGAAAAGGTTACGCTGTCCCCGGTCAAGGTGGTGCTAACCTCCGCTTTCTCCACAGGATCTTCCTTGTTCAGTTCTGCAATGGTAAATGGAATATAGCCGTCTGTATACAGCTTGTTAAAGGAGATCACCACATCGATTCCGCCCTGAACTTCACAGGGTGTGCCATCCGGCTGTGTTCCCTGCCACCATTTTGCCGCCTGATCCATATAGGTCAAGGTGCTGTTTGCACCGTCGATGCTGCCGTCGGGCAGATATACCACCTGCGGCTGCGCGCACACCATACGCACATGCCCCGCTTCCAGAAAATTCACAATGCCATCAGCGGGCTTAACCTGCGCATAAGACTGATACATCACCTGTTCACCGTTGGCTTCACAGATCTTATTTGTTGTGACCGCGCCAAAGGCATCCATCTTCTCGTCATAGGTATAAGGACCTACCGGCAGGCAGCCGTTGACCTTTGTGGCCGCTCTGGTGTTGTTGTGTACGGCGGTATTACATACCCGCGCCCAAGCCCAGAAGGTGGATGCGGAACACTGATTACCGATAATATTCATAATATTGGGCTTGGACACATCCAGCATACCGTTATCAGAATCGTAAAATTCCATCAGCTTGTATATATTGCCTCTGCTGCTGGACACATAAGGCAGTCCTGCGTAAACGGTATCGTAATAAAGAGTCTTTTCCTTGGATCCGTTTTTAAATGTGACCGTATCGCTGGGCGTATAACAAACCGATAGCTGCAGGCGCATAAAATCCATACAGATCTGCCGTAGCTGTTCTTCTGTCATAGAATCCTCCGCAACAGGGATCGCGCAAATATCCTCCCAAGTCAACGGCTGCGCCACCTTTGTGGAAAGTTTGGTTTCTTCGATTGTTCCCTCCGTCGCTACTGTGCCGCCACTTGCGCATGACGCAAGACCAAACATGGACAAAGCGGTCAGCAGGATTGCAGTTATTCTCTTCATATTCGTACCCTCATTTCGTAATTTTTATGAACGCCCGCGAAAGCTCATTAAGGGCATTCTACAACAGAAGCCGATAGAAAGCAATTTCGTATTTTTTTAATCTAGATTAAATGGGACTTAATGCAAGATATCCCGCGTCACGGGTATGCGAGAAGCACAAGGGGGGTGAACAGGGCGGGAGTCGCAAATTGCGACTCCCGCCCTGGTGGTTATTTAGGGGGTATCCAGTTTTTGGGGAGGGGACAGCAAAACCGGAATTTAATCCTCCATCAGGATCTTAAACAATTCCAGCAGCCGCTGATTTCTGCCCATCAGATACAATGCACCGAACAGCGTTTCCAAGCCGGTTGCTTTGGCATATTCCTGCCGGGTGGCAGATTTGGGAGCACCATGGGTATGGGCATTTTTGCCCCGCTTGTAAAAAGCAAGCTCTTCCTCTGTCAGGTGCGGCTTCAGAATATCGGCAAATTTTGCCTGGGTAGGCGCCTTCACCAGCTCCACAGTATCCCGGTGAAGCTTCAAAACGGTTTTATCTCCATCTGCACACAGGTGGACACGGCAAAGAAGCTCGTACACACCGTCGCCAATATGGGCAAGTCCCAAATTGGTGACGGCATTCACCTGCTGCACAGTAAAATTCATTTGAAAATAGTTTTCCATAGGTTCTTTCCTCGCTTAATCAGCACTTGGGCACAAAGGCCTGTAAACATACCCGTAAAAATACTGCACAGGATCAAAACAGGCAGATAGATCAGTAAAGACGGTGTTCCGGTCAACAGCACTGCCATAATCATCTGTCCGATGGAATGGGCAATGGCGCTTAAACAACCGCAGATCCACAGCTGACTGTCCTGCAGAACATATTTTAGTCCAATGGTAGTCAAAATGGCAAGCAAACCGCCGGCGGCAGAGTAAAAGACTGTGGCGAAGTTTCCGGAAAACAGCGCTCCTAAAATGATCCGCACAAACAGGATCATTGCCCCTTCCCGGGCACCTATCAGATAGACTGCACAAACGGTGACGATATTACTCAATCCCAGCTTTACACCGGGGATAGGAATGGGCAATGGGATCTGTGCCTCCACCAAAAACAATGACAGCGCCGCCGCTGTCAGAAGCGCTAACCGTGTCAGCTTTCCCACTTTCATCCCGTATCACCCCTAACTCGAACCAAAACAGTTTCTCAGCCTATGGTAACAGATTTTACCCTAAGTGTCAATTCAGCAGCAAGGTGTCTTTCCCATTCCGTTATTCTTGACATAGAATGAAAATTGTAGTATAAAAACAACGGTTATCTACTTTTTTGCGATTACATCAGAACAGGAGGAAACTATGAAAAAAATACTTTGTTTACTTTTATGCCTTTGCTCGTTATTCAGCCTTTTGGGATGCGGCAAGGACGGCGCTTCCGGTGATGCCACCTTACCCAAAGAGGAGAAACGGGATTATTCCGAATTTGCCGGCATCGTTGCTGACCCCAAAAGCTGGTACGATCAGCTTATGGCTTTGCCCATTGCCAGCCCCGATATGACGGAGGATGAGCTGCGTCAGCTGTGCGTGGATGCTTTCAAAATGCACGGCTCTTTCGTATGGACCCCTACAGCGGATATTAACTACAGCTTCACTTTGCTGGAAAGACAATCTGACATTTCCCTGCCAACAGGCATTGCATACGCCGGTATGTGTTACTGCAGCGGCGGCGAAAACGGCAACATCTGGAAGGCATTGGAATTTTATGATCTGGAAACCGGCGCTATGGACATTGAAGCTATGGGCGGCCAGATGATCGGTATGTTCTCCAGCGCCTGCGCCCGGGCAGTGGAGTGGGCATATGCCCGTGTTTCCAATTCCCACGGATTGGAAGGTATGGTTTCTTTCAGCCAGCATAACTCCAATATTTCCCTTGTAGGTCCTTATAACTATACCATTGGAAAGTATTCCTTCTCCGCCGGTCCGGGAACAAAAGACATCATTCAGGATAACGGTGAGGATGTGATCCTTCAGTCTTATGCCGCTATGAAATTGGCAGATGGCGTATATTCCTCCTCCAGCTTCCATGTAATGATGTGCTCTGCAAATCCGGAGGTGGTTTACCTTCCCGACGGCAGCATCGATGCCAACGCAAGCTATGTGCTGGTCTGCGAGCAGGATGCAGTGGGCAGTAAGAGTGATTCTAAGGATTCTGTACAGTCCAACGGTGTGACTTTGCGTACCCTGGGTTCTGTGGACAACAAATATACCTTCCGTCAGCTGCTGGACAAAGGCTATGTTCCCTTTACCGTCAAGGAGCTGACTGGAGAAGATCCTGTGGAAGCCGGTGATGCCTGGGTGGGTCATCAGGAAAAGCGGATCGAAAACGGCACAGATATTGATGTACAGACCCTGTTCACCAATAAGCTCTGCACCAACTATGCCATCTGCACCGTAGAGTTCCAGGTAAAGAATGCTGACGGTGAGGTTCTCTACACCCATAATCCCTATGTAAATACACTGCCCTATACATATGAAGTGCCTTTGAACAGCAATATGATCACCGAAGAAATGAAAGCCCTTGCCAACGGCACCAACACCATCCACATTTATACACGCCTTGCCACCGGCGAATTAAAGGAAGCTATCAACACAGTACTAAAACTGGCATAACTAACCATAAAATTATGAAGCCATCTCGCAACCGAGATGGCTTCATTTTTTAACTATCAAATATCCTGTGCGATGGTTTTATCCAGCCGCTCTTCACAGAAGTCCAGGAACTTAAACCAGATATCTCCGTCAATAAATTCATTGACACCGGTTTCCTGCAAGCGCTTACCCTTCTCCACGGTGTCATTGTTCCAGGTATGATTGCCGATAAAGACATCCACCTTTTCTTTTCTCAGCCGATTCAGGGAATTCCGGTAATCCTCCTGGCAACCTTCGTAATCAAAAGCACCCTGCTTCAAGGTGTTGGCACCGGCACCACCGAACATACCCAACCGATACTTCTTGCCATTTTCTTCTGTTTCAAAGAAAATAGAAACCGTTCCCCGGGTATGACCCGGTGTTTCCATAAAGGAGATGGAAGTGTTACCCAAAGTGAGCACGTCTCCCTCCTCCACCGTGATGTCCGGATTGAAGTATCTCTTTACATTTTCTTCATCCTTTTTGCCGATAACAGTTTTTGCGCCGGTAAGATCCACCAGAGCCGGGGTAGCTTCCGCATGATCCCAATGCCAATGGCTATGGACAATATAGCGGATATCCTTAGGATCAAAACCCAGCTTGTAGATAGAATCAATGATCATATACAAGCCATCGAAATAACCGGTATCGATCAAAATCAAACCGTCCCCGGTGTCGATCAAATGGCAGGAAGCCTGCACCGTACCGACAAAATATACATTCCCTATGATCTTAAAGGGTTCTACTCTGCCCTCCCAGGGCTGGGTGATCTTTTTATGCGGAAACATAGAAACCATCTCCTTTTTTAATCTTCCATATAGTATAGCAGAAAAAATCCGCAGGTCAAATGACCTGCGGGAATTTTTTCTTTTTTTATTCCTTTGTGCCTTCTACCAAGCCGTTTGCCAAGCCTACCAATCCCTGCATTTCGGAGGGAATGATGATCTTGGTAGCCTTGCCGTCAGCAATCTTCTGCATTGCCTCGATGGCTTTCAGCTTTACAACCTGCTCATTGGGTGCTTTTTCATTGAGCATTGCCATAGAGTCTGCCAATGCCTGCTGGACAGTGCGAATTGCCTTGGCTTCGCCGTCTGCCTTCAGCATAGCGGCTTCCTTCTCAGCCTCTGCCCGGAGAATAGCTGCCTGCTTTTCAGCATCCGCCCGGAGAATGGCGGATTCCCGCTCACCTTCTGCAATCAGAATCGCAGACTTCTTCTGACCCTCTGCCTGCAGAATTGCCTGCCGGCGGTCACGCTCTGCCTTCATCTGCTTTTCCATGGAGTTCTGGATATCCTGGGGAGGCAGAATGTTCTTCAGCTCCACACGTTTGACCTTAATACCCCAGGGATCGCTAGCTTCGTCCAGAATTGCACGCATCTTGGTGTTGATGATGTCACGGCTGGTGAGAGTCTGATCCAGCTCCAGATCACCGATAATATTACGCAGGGTGGTAGCTGTCAGGGTTTCCATTGCTGCCATAGGCTGCTCCACGCCGTAGGTGTACAGCTTGGGGTCGGTGATCTGGAAGTACACAACGGTATCGATCTGCATGGTAACATTATCCTTGGTGATCACCGGCTGGGGGGGATAGTCCAAAACCTGCTCCTTTAAGCTCACACGACGGGCAATGCGATCAATAAAGGGCCACTTCAGATGCAAGCCTACACCCTGTACGGCATGGAATGCGCCCAAACGCTCCACCACATAAGCACGGGACTGCTGGACCACATAAATGTTGGAAATAACGATTAAAAATACGATTGCCAATAAAACGATAATAACAGGACCCATAATACTTTCCTCCTTAAAATGATTACTGTTTTACTTTTTCGTGTACCGGTGTCACAAACACCTTAACACCTTCAATACGATCCACTACCACCTGAGTTCCGGAAGGAATCGGCTCTCCGGACGTACTCCGGGCAGTCCACTCCATAGAACCAAGCTTGACCTGTCCTTCTGCGGTAATATTATCCACCTCTTCGGTTACGATTCCCACAGAACCGATCACCGCATCCACATTTGTCCGGACAAGCTTAGGGGTAAAATGCTTCTTCACCAGCGGCCGCATTGCCAAAAGAAGCAATCCGGACACAACAAAGAACACCACTACCTGCAGCCAAAGCTGCCCATCCAAAAGTGCTGTCAGCATCGCAGCCAGCGCACCTGCGGCAAACCACAGGGACACCAGCACCACTGTGGATGCTTCCATCAGCAGAAAAAACACCAGAAGAACCAGCCATACAATCGCAGCTGTATTCATATTGTTTCCTCCTTTCCTGGATTATCTATATTGTAGCAGAAATATAAATATCTTTCAATTGACAGATTGCTCAAAAAGTAGTAATTTTTACGAAAAAGTTCATTATTTTCCGTGTTTTAATATATATTTCCAATTATTTAATATAAAAATATGTTTTTTGACCCTGTTTTCCTATAAAACGCGGTTTTATATTGTTAAAAAATTATATTTTATGGTTATATAACCATTTAGAATAATAATATAATTATTATCTTTGTTCTGTTGAATTCTTTCTTTTCCCAATTTTAGAACAAAGAATAGTCCGGTTTTTGTGAAATATTTTCGGCGGTTTTCAAATTATTTTTGATTATTTGTTTATTTTTCTATTGGGTGTGCTTTCAAAAAAGAAGAAATACACCGGTATAACTGCTATAAAAAGGCTTGCTTCCGGCAGAATTATGATGTATAATCTATTTGTAAAAATTTGGGCTTAGAGCCCGGTATTTGGAGGAATACGAAGATGTTTAATGCAATGATCGAAGTTCTGAGAGCCAATCCCCGGAAGATCGTTTTCACTGAAGGTCACGATGCCCGGATCCTGGAGGCAACAGCCCGTCTGAATGAGGGCAAGTTTCTGACTCCCATCCTCATCGGTAATGTGGAAGAGGTCAAGGCAAACGCTGCCAAGGGCGGTTTCAACATCGACGGTGTGGAGATCATCGATCCCCTGACCTACGAGGGTATGGACGCTATGGTTGAGAAGATGGTGGAGCTGCGTAAGGGCAAGATGTCTCCCGAAGAGTGCCGCAAGGCTCTGTACAAGGGTAACTACTTTGGCACTATGCTGGTGAAGATCGGTCTGGCTGACTCCCTGCTGGGCGGCGCTACTTACTCCACCGCTGACACTGTCCGTCCTGCCCTGCAGCTGGTTAAGACCAAGAAGGGTCCTAACCTGGTTTCTTCCTGCTTCATCATGGTCCGGGGCGAAGAGAAGCTCGCTATGGGCGACTGCGCTATCAACCTCAGCTACGAGGACAGCGTGGATAAGGAAGGCAATGTCACTCTGACTGCTGCTCAAAAGCTGGCTGAGGTTGCCGTTGAAACTGCCAAGACTGCTAAGGTATTCGGCATTGATCC
>JAZQHW010000108.1:0-4746 GCA_045540795.1 Faecousia sp.
GATTATAATTCTGCGTCTGATGATATAATAAAGGATTATGATAAGACCAGAAAGTACATCGAAGAACTAGGCTTAGGCGACAAATGCCACTACTATATTGCAACAATTTGGGAATGTTATCCCGATTCAAAATGGTGGATCGACAAAAAAACAGAATGGGCGAAGAAAAAAGTAACCGAGTTGAATGCTGACTATAATTCAAGGGACACAATGAAGTTTTATATAAAAGAGCATTAGAATTGCCATTAGGAATATCTTTGTGTCGGTTTGTATTTTTGTGGTGTACACCCAAAAATCGACATTCTTCGCAAGAAGGATGTCGATTTTTACTTTGGGTACACCGCAGTATGCGCTTTACGGACGACTTTGTATAATAGAACAAAAACAATAGATAAAAACCTATTGCCTGGACTGAATACGGGCAATAGGTTTTTTGTATTTGCCTATAGAATTGGATTCCTGTATCATAATATATAGATTGGAAATAGGAGGGAAGATTATGACTATACAACAATGCAGGTATGTACTGGAGATTGCCAGGACCGGATCTTTCAGCCAGGCAGCAAAGATGCTTTTTATTGCTCAGTCATCTCTTTCTGTCAGCGTGAAATCTTTGGAAAGTGAATTGCGTATCAAGATATTTGAGCGTTCCGGCAATGGTGTGTTTTTAACGGATGAAGGGGCTGAGTTTTTAAAATATGCACGTCAGTTATGTCACAACAGTGATTTTATAATGGAACGCTACAGTGCGCCTAATGTGCAAAAGAAACTGGATATCGTTACGCAGCACTATGATTTTGTTGCAGATGTATTCGGCACGCTGATCAATTCTGTGGAATTGGAAAGCTACCGTTTTTCAATCCGGGAGATCGAAACCTACCACGTGATCCAGGAAGTTGAATCCGCCAGCTCTGATATTGGTATTATTGCTATCAAGGCAGGGGATCTGGACGTTATGAAGCGGTATCTCATTAATCGGAAACTTTCCTTTATGCCAATACAAAACGCTTCTGCTCATATTTTTTTACGGAAGGAACACCCTTTGGCAAACGCAAAGAGACTGCACATCGAGCAATTAGGTGAATATCCTTATGTATCCTATGAGCAGTGCGGTTATAACAGTTCCTTCTTTACGGAGGAGATTATGGATACAGCCTATGTATCCAAGCATATTGAGATCAGTGACCGGGCAACGCTTATGAATGTGCTGCTGGTGACCAATGCCTATACTGTAGGAACCGGTATTATGCCTTCAGCATTGAATCGTGGTGATATTATCAGTATCCCGCTGGAATGCAATGAATACTATATAATTGGCTATATAGTGAACGAAAACCGTGGGATGTCGGATGTAACAAAACAGTTTATTGACCTTTTAAATGAAGTTGTGAAGGATAATTGAGGTGAAAATATGAAAGCGCTTGTAAAAAAATATCCCCAAAAAGGATTGTGGTTTGAGGATGTACCGGAACCAGTTACCGGTAGTAACGATGTAAAGATCAAGATTCATAAAACAGCTATTTGCGGAACAGATCTGCATATTTACAATTGGGATGAATGGTCACAGAAAACCATTGAAACACCCCGGATTATCGGTCACGAATATGTAGGCGAGATCATTGAAGTCGGCGAGAATGTAACCAACTGGAAAGTGGGTGAGCTGGTATCCGGTGAAGGACATATCGTTTGCGGCACCTGTAGAAACTGCCTGGCAGGTAACGGACATCTGTGCAAGGATACCGTAGGTGTAGGCGTAAACCGGGACGGTGCATTTGCCCAGTACCTGGTGATCCCCCAGGAAAATGTTCGCCGCTGCGAAAAGAATATTCCCGAGGAGATGTATGCTATTTTTGATCCTTTTGGCAATGCGGTGCATACGGCGCTGTCCTTTGATCTAACCGGCGAAGATGTGCTGATTACCGGTGCCGGTCCTATTGGCATTATGGCAGCTGTAGTCTGTAAATATGTGGGTGCACGGTATGTGGTGCTCACGGATATCAACGATGCGCGTTTGAACCTTGCTCAAAAACTGGGAATTCGATACACTGCCAATACAACCAAGACTAGTTTGGAAGATGTGATGGAAGAACTGGGAATCAAGGAAGGCTTCGATGTGGGTCTGGAAATGTCTGGCAGTGAGATCGCGTTGAATTCGATGATTGATCATATGATCCACGGTGGCAGGATCGCCTTGTTGGGACTTTTGAAGAGCGATACCCAAATTGATTGGTCCAAGGTGATCTTTAATGGCTTGATCATTAAGGGAATTTACGGCAGACAGATGCACGAAACCTGGTATAAAATGTCTGCAATGCTCCAGGGTGGCTTGAATATCAGTAATATCATAACCCATAGAATGGATGTTCGGAGTTTTGAGGAAGGCTTTGCGGCAATGAACAGCGGTAAGAGTGGCAAGGTAATTCTGGATTGGACAACTTTGGATTAAGGAGAATACATATGAAGACAGCACTTACTTATTATAAGAATATCTGCCAGGAGATCCAGCGGGATGGCTTGACTAAAAATGAAAAGATCATCACATCTCCCCAAGGTACCAATGTGTGGCTGGCAGACGGTACAAAGCTTATCAATATGTGCGCTAATAACTATCTGGGTCTTGCCAATGACCCCCGGATCAAGCAGACGGCAAAGGATAGCTATGATGCGTATGGCTATGGATTGTCCTCTGTACGCTTTATTTGCGGCACGCAGGATGTGCATAAGAAGCTGGAAAAGACCTTGGCTGAGTTTCTGGGAACTGAGGATACCATCTTGTATTCTTCCTGTTTTGATGCCAATGCGGGTCTGTTTGAAACGATTCTTACTGATGCGGATGCGGTGATCAGTGATGAACTCAATCACGCCAGTATCATTGACGGTATCCGTCTTTGTAAGGCGAAGAAGTTCCGTTATAAGAACAATAATATGGTGGATCTGGAGGCAAAGCTTCAGGAAGCAAAGAATTGTCGCATTAAGCTGATCGCCACCGACGGCGTATTCTCAATGGACGGTATCGTTTCAGACCTGAAGAGTATCTGTGACCTGGCAGATAAGTACGATGCCTTGGTGATGGTGGATGACAGTCACGCTACCGGCTTTATGGGGAAGACCGGCAGAGGTACTCCCGAGCATTGCGGTGTAATGGGCAGAGTAGACATTATCACCGGCACCTTCGGCAAGGCGTTGGGCGGTGCTTCCGGCGGATTTACTTCCGGCAGGCGGGAAGTTATCGACCTGCTCCGTCAGCGTTCCCGTCCTTATTTGTTCTCCAATACTCTGGCACCGGCAGTAGCATCCGGTTCCCTGAAGGTGTTGGAAATTATCAGGGACGATCTGTCTATGCGTGAACGGCTTTTTGCCAATACGGAACTGTTTGCCCGGAAGATCAAGGAAATCGGGTTGGATGTACAGGATGGCGGTACACCCATCATTCCGGTGATGCTTTACGATGAACATATTGCTGTGGAAATGGCAAAGCGGATGATGGAAAAGGGTATCTATGTGGTGGCATTTTCCTATCCTGTGGTGCCTAAGGGTAAGGCGAGGATCCGCACCCAGCTTTCTGCGTCACTGACCCAGGAAGAAGTTCTGCATATCGTAGACTGTTTCCGTCAGGTGAAGGAAGAAATGGGAATGTAGTGTATGGAATGGAGGTTGCGGCGGCAACCTCCAATTTTTGTCTTGCTGGATATAGAAGGATATGGTATAGTTAAGAAAAATAACCAAAAGGGGTAGTTTTACTTATGGTGATCGAAAAATATATTCCCGGAAAGGGTATGAATACTGCAGGAAAAGCCATTGAGAAAATGATGGAAGATGTCAATGACGGCAGATCCTATGCCGATATGATGCGTCTGCGGATCTCCGGCGGTGTCAGCGAAGAGTGCTATGACACCTATTTTGTTGCCCATAAGAATGGGGAAGCGCTGTCCCGCCTTTGGCATGGCTGGGGAAAGCATCCGGATGCCATTGGTAATTTTGGTAATTTTTTGACCCTTGAGCACCTGCAGGGACAGGGTATCGGTAAGCAGATGATGGAGGTTTGGAAGGAAACGATCCGGGATGAAAAGAATAAACCCCTGGGATTGTTTTGCTCTTCCAAGGAGCGTCCTGCCCAAATGTACTTCCGTTACGGCTTCCGTCCTGCACTGAAAGGGAAAAGCTACGGACCTTTGTACCTGCCTTTGGGCAACAGTCCGGAAACCTTCCAGGAATTTTGTGAAATGTATTATAAACCGGCAGATAAGCTTATAGCCCGCTCCGCTACAGTAGAATACCGTCATGAGATCGACCTGCTTTTGAAGTTTGCGCTTTTGGATAGAGGTCTGCGTTTTGGAATCGGCGGTTTTACAGTGATCGAGGAAGCGTTGCTTTACGCACCGGGCAAGGCAGAGCAGCTCTTTACCCCGGATGGTCATTGCGTTGGCTGGCGGGTAGGGGATGAGGTTCAGGTGTATCCTTTGTATGAAGGCTTGGAAATCCAGAATTGAGGAATATTATGCTTAGAAATTATCATACCCATACTACTTTTTGTGACGGGAAAAACACCCCGGAGGAGATCGTACAGGCTGCGATAGAAAAGGGCTTTGATACGATTGGCTTTTCCGGTCATTGCAGAACGGATTTTGATTTAACCTATTGTATGAAAGAGCCGGAAAAATATGAACAGAGTATCCGTGTATTGCAGAAAAAGTATAAGGATAAGATCTGTATTTACCTGGGAATTGAGGAAGATCTGTTTGCGCC
>JAZQHW010000109.1:0-11519 GCA_045540795.1 Faecousia sp.
CGTAGTCACCCTGAGCAAGAAGTAAATATAAAATGATCCGCCCCATTACGGGGCGGATCATTTTATTCGTACAGAGTGAATATCGAATAATGAATAATTGTGGTGTGCCCGTTGGGCACGGAATAGAAATAGCGGAATGACAACACAGGTCATTCCCCACGAAGGTTATGATAAGCGAATGTAGGGGACAATGCCCACATTGTCCCGCAAACCAGGGCAACGGGCGGATGTGGGCATCCGCCCCTACGGACGGTACGAAAGAATATGTAGGGACACCCGTCCCGGGTGTCCGCAAAAACCGTTCCTTTGTATGTATTATTTGTTCTTTAACAAACAAGAAAACGGGCGTGCCGCAGCACGCCCGTTTCGTTTCTATGGAATTACAGATACTTCTTAACTTCCTCAGATGCGGCAGCGGGATCATCAGACACAGTGACGGTGATCTCCATAAAGTTTGCTTCTGCAAACTTTGCACACCACAGCAGGAACTCCTCGCCAGCGGCACGGTCATTGCCGATGGTCTTGTACAGGTTGTCGATGTACACATTGGTAATATCGTAATTGCCGGCATGCAGACCGCTGAGCAGACCCTTGAGCATATCGGGATTGGAAATACCGTACTCCTTGGAGTCCACAAGGCGAACCTTATGGGGCAGATCATAGGTCAGCTTCTGACCGTACTCGATGCAAACCACATCGCCGTGGGCGTTGACGACTGCATCTTTAATGGAGTCGATCAGCTTCTTGGTCTTACCGGAGCCTTTCAGGCCCATAATAACATGAATCATAGGAAACATCCTCCTTTGCTTGCAGCATTCTATGCTGTACTGTAATTCTAACAGTAATTATGGATTTTTGCAATATCATTTTGCAAATTTATACATATTTTTTCAAATAGCCCTTACAGCTCATAGCCGGGCTTGCCCAAAAGCTGGAACATATTGCGCTTATAGAACTCCACGCCGGGCTGATTAAAGGGATTTACACCCAGCATATAGGCAGATACACCGCAGGCAAGCTGGAAGAAATAGAACATTTCGCCCAGTTTCTCATTGGTCAGCGCACCCATATCCATAGTGATCACCGGCACGCCGCCATCCACGTGGGCTGCCAATGTACCCAAAAATGCCTTCTCGTCCACAAAGTCCAGAGTCTTGCCGGCAAGATAGTTGAGACCGTCCAGATCCTTGTGGTCAGAACCGATGGTCAGCTGCTTTTCCGGAGCATCGAAGCGCACCATAGTCTCAAAAATATTCCGCTCGCCCTGCTGGATCATCTGTCCCAGGGAGTGCAGATCCGGAGTAAACTCTGCCGTTACCGGGAAGATACCCTTTCCGTCCTTGCCCTCGGATTCGCCGAAGAGCTGCTGCCACCAGCCGCCCATCATACGGAAGCCGGGCTCAAAGGATTCCAAGATCTCAATGCACTTGCCCTTCCGGTACAGAAGATTCCGGGCAGCGGCATACAGCCACACGGGATTTTCAAAGGAACGGATATCATAATCTTCCTTCGCCTTGGCTGCGCCCTGCATCACTTCCATAGGATCGATGCCAGCCACCGCCATAGGCAACAGACCAACAGCGGTCAGCACACTGTACCGTCCGCCAACACTGGGAGGGATCACAAAGGTCTCCCAGCCCTCTTCCTCTGCCATCTGCCGCAAAGCGCCCTTGGCAGGATCGGTAATGGCATAGGTGCGGCTCTTGGCGCCTTCGGTGCCGTACTTCCGTTCCAGCATCCAGCGCAGCGCACGGGTCGCAATGGCAGGCTCGGTGGTAGTACCGGACTTGGAAATGATCGCCAGGGAGAAGTCCTTCCCCTCCAGCAGGCGGCACAGCTCATTCCAGTGCCGTGTGGACAGAGTATTGCCGGCATAGAAGATCTGGGGGTTGCCCTTTCCCTTGCCGATATTATGATTGACACCCTGCATCAGCTCAATAGCTGCCCGGGGTCCCAGATAGCTGCCGCCGATACCGATGACAACAAATACATCAGAGCTCTCCCGGATCCGCTTGGCTGCTGCCCGGATACGACGGATCTCCTCGGTTTCCTCCTTCACCGGCAGATTCAGCCAGCCTAAAAAGTCATTGCCATCGCCATTGCCCTCAGCAAGGGTCTGATGCGCATCAAATACTTCTTTTTCCGTAGCCAAAAGCTCCGGCAATGAAATAGGTCCCCATACATTGGAAATATCTATATTGATCATCGTTACTTACCTTCCTTTCATTTGCTTTTTTATATTTTACCGCAAAAAGCCGTCAAAGGCAAGTACTCTGTGGAAATTCCCAAACATTTCACAAAAATGAGGGGGATGCTTTTTGCGGCATCCCCCGGTGTCGGATCACTCTTGGGTGACCAACTCATCGATTTTCAGATTCTTGATATAGTTTACCGTATTGGTGCAATCTTTAAATATAGAAACATCCCAGTAAAAGCCTGCCCGGGTTTGGAAGGTAACAGTTCCGAACCGTTCTACATTCTGGTGATACTCCCAGATCTGGGACATATTTCCCGCCTCGCAGTCTGCTAAGATCGCCGCAAACAAGCCCTTGGCAATTTCATTCTCGTCAAAGCCGCCTTCACAAACCATCTGCAGCACATTTTCTTCTCCATACTTATCCGCTGACAGCCAGTCTGCACTCACTGCCATAAAGATCCGGGGATCTTCCTCGAAGTTGGGATAGAATTCCAGCACTGTCATCTGCGGAAGCAGTCTGTCCACACTCTCCATACCCAGGACACATTCCGGACGGCTGTAAAACGCCTTCAGGATCTGTCCCTGCTCCCCGTCACTGGGAATCGAGTATTCCCGGTTCACCGCTGTGCCGTTTTTCAAGGTATAGGAAATGGTCAGCGGCACATCATTTTGATTCACCACATTCCGATTCTCCACCGCATACTTGTGGACCTGCGTAACCTTCTCAATATCCGCCGGGTCAGACAGCCAACAGCCGCTTCTGCCGCTGTACATACTGTAGGTGGGACGGACAAACACCGTTTCCACCTGCTCCGGCTCCGGCACATACCGGGTGATCCCCGCAGGATCCAGCCAGGTAAGGAAAATGCTGCCGAAAAACGCCACCACGAAGATGCCAAAGGCAAGAATACTCTTTTTCCGGAACACCTTGACCCGCCGCTCCAGAAGCATTCTGCCCACAAAGAAGCCGATGGCAAAGCCCAGGACCAAAAATGCATACCGCCCTCCATCGGAGAAGATCTCTGACAACAGATACATCACAGCGCCGACACACAGCGTAAACAGAATGAGAAATACCGGCTCAGCAGGACGCACCGCAATGAAATCACCGGCAGTTTCCAGTCTGCGCTTGCGATAGATCAGCAGCGCCACAGTCAGCAGCACCAGTCCCACGGCAGCTGCCACAAACAGATACTGCCAGGATCCGGCATCGAAGCCTTCAAATACCGCCGTACTTGTCATATTGTCATAGTCCACTACAAAATAGCGGGAATCGGTGAAGGTGACAACAGGGCAGAACCGGGCGAACAGCTCGATATTGGTCCGGATGCCGAAAAGCACCGGGTCATAGAAGGTATCCACCAGCCAGGCAGCCAGCACCGCCAGGAAATTGCCCAAGCCGTACACGGTGATAGCACCCAAAAGATTGCCGGCGCAATGGATACTGAATACAGCAAAACCGAAGAAGAACAGATACTGCAGCGTCATCACTGCCAGCCACAAAAACGCACCGAAGCAGTATTCCTGCAGGCAGATACTTGCCGCCACCGCACCTAAAAGATTCGGTCCTGCACAAAACAGCATACCGGCAGCCAGATGGGTCAAAAACCAGCCTTCCCGACGCATGGGAAATGCGTGAAGGGCATTGCACATCCGGGCATTGAACAGATCGCTGAACAAAGTCAGAGCACAAATAGCTGCATAGACAAAATTCAAAATACCCATAGAGGGAAGAATATCTGCCGCCGTACAGAAGAACCAGGCAGGAGACCCCTCCGACTCCCACATCAACAGCACAAACAGAAGCTGAAATATGGTGTAAAGTCCCCACAAAGGCGCAAAACGGGTAATGTCCTTTTTCAGGACAGCGGTATTAAAGAACGATGTTCTTAACTTCATAGTTCACACCTCCCAGCTCGTAAATAAAGATCTCTTCCAAAGAAAGGGGCAGCACATCAAAATACACCGGCTGCACCGCCTGAAGCTTTTCTGTGATCTGCCCGGCAGAACCCCGGACAACCAGGGTCTTCAGTCTGCCGGAAGCGGATCCGTGAAGAATGTCCAAGCCTTCCGGCGCTTCTCCCACCATCTGTACCTTGGCAATATTGCCCTGCATCTCCGCAAGGCTCCGTTCCAAGAGCATCCTGCCCCGATCCATAATACCCACATGGTCACAGATATCCTCCAGCTCCCGGAGATTGTGAGAGGAGATCACCACAGTCGTCCCCCGCTGGGCAACATCCGACAGGATCAAGCTCCAAACCTGCCGACGCATCACCGGATCCAGCCCGTCCACCGGCTCATCTAAAATCAGCAGCTCCGGGCGGGTGCAAATACTCAAATGAAATGCCGCCTGCTTCTGCATACCCTTGGAAAACCGCCGGAGCTGATCCTTTTTCGGCAGCTGAAACACTTCGTACAGCCGGTCAAACAGCACATCATCAAAATGGGGATAGATCCCCCGGTAATAGCTGCGCATCTCTTCCAGCGTGGCAGAGGGGAAATAGAAGATCTCATCGGGAATGTAACCGATCCGTTCCTTCACCGCTGTATTTTCATACACCGGCACACCCTCCATCAAAATTTCTCCTGCATCCGGACGGTACACCCCGGTCATATGACGGATCGCCGTGGATTTTCCGGCACCGTTAGGTCCAACCAGCCCGTAAACCGCACCCTTAGGCACATGCATAGACAGATCATCCAATGCCGTAAAATCCCCAAAGGTCTTGGTAATGTTTTTTAATTCAAGCATTTTCCTTTCCTCCCTGGTCCAGTCTGGCAATCAACGCTTCCCGGGTGACGCCCAATGCCAGCAGAGCATTCACCGTCTTGTCAAATTCCTTCCACAGCGGTTCCTCCTGCCCGGAAGCAGCAGGCACACCGCAAACAAAGCAGCCCTTTCCCGGCACCGTTGCCACCCAGCCTTCCATTTCCAGCTCCCGATATGCCCGCTGGATGGTGTTGGGGTTAATGGTCAGCTGCGCCGCCAGCTCCCGTACCGATGGCAGCCGGTCTCCCGTCTGCAGCACCCCGGAAAGGATCTGCTCCCGGAAGCCTCCCACGATCTGACTGTATATGGGTCGGGCATCCCGGTAATCCAAATGCACCATAGACATCCCTCCTGTGTATTAAGTGTATGAACTGTACTAGTACAGTTATGATACACCACACATATATCTTTGTCAATACCCCTTTACAAAAAAATATGCGGTGCCTAAAAAGACACCGCATATGTGATCACGCTCTTAACCCTGCCAGAGCCCATTGGGATACTTACCCTGCTCTGTCAGCTCTGCCAAAGCAGCCACCACCATCGGCTTATCCGCCGCATAGGTAACGCCGTACCATCTGTCTTCAGATTTCAGCACCTTAACAGTAGCTTTCCCTTCCTTCAAAAGGGCATCCACACTTCTGGGCAGGAGAAACTCTGCCTTTTCCGGATTCTGCGGCAGCTGGGTCTCCAAGAATGCCGGGAACTGCTCCTGCAGCCGGTCCAGGAAGCCGGGGGTGAATCCCCACATATTCATAGACACCACAGTATCTGCCGTCAAAGGCTCCCAATTTTCGCCGTCCTCAGTGAAAGCGATCCCCTCCGGGCGCTTCTCGATCCGGGTACGCTCCACGATATCTGCCAGATTGCCTTCTGCATCTGCAGTGCAGACACCTCTTGCCACAGAGCCGTTGTCGGTAACGGTATTGCCCAGCAGGTAGCCTACCATACAGTAGTCAGCCTTTGCGCCGTCCTGTGCAGCACTCAAATATGTATAGATCGCCTGGAAGGCGGATTTTCCGTAATAATCATCGGAATTGATCACCGCAAAGGGCGCGCCGTCGATCTCCTCCTTTGCGCAAAGCACAGCGTGACTGGTTCCAAAAGGCTTTACTCTTCCCTCCGGCACAGAAAAGCCTGCCGGGATCTTTTCCATCTCCTGGAAGGCATACCGGATCTCCATAGGACATTTGGCAAGGCGCTTGCCTACGGTGTCCATAAAATCCTTCCTGATGGCTTCCTTAATGATAATAACTGCGGTTTCAAAGCCTGCCTCGTGGGCATCATACAGGGAATAGTCCAAAATTGCCTCGCCCTGAGAGCCAACGGGATCGATCTGCTTCAGGCCGCCGTAACGGCTGCCCATACCGGCTGCCATTACCACCAAAACGGGTTTTTTTGCCATTTTTTCTTCCTCCTGCTTCTATTTCTACTTTCAATATATCACAAATCATTCAATATGCAATGCTTTTTCTTCCAGGCATACCGATTCCCGGGGGACTTTCTCCCAGGAAAAAGTATTCACAAGCTCCCGGGGGCTCACCGGCTCCGGTGCTTCCAGCAAACCGGCAGCACAGGCAAGAACACCTGTCAGCTGCTCCGGAGATATTCTTTGCCGCAGCTGTCCCAGATCCAGATCCCGGTCCCGTTTACTCAGCCGTCTGCCGTCTGCTGCCACAAGCAAAGGCACGTGAGCATACTCCGGACGGGAAAAGCCAAACAACTCCTGCAGATACATCTGCCGGGGGGCGGAGCTTAATAGATCCAAACCCCGGACCACCTCGGTAACACCGGCTTCTCCGTCATCCACCGTCACCGCCAGCTGATACACATACACACCGTCTGCCCGGCGGACCACAAAATCTCCGCAGTCCGTGGCAAGATTTTCCCGGTATGTACCCTGGACCTGATCTGTCAGCTGCCAAAGCTTATCCGGCACCTTTACCCGCCAGGCAGGAGCTCTTCCAAAAGAAGCCCGCTCTTCCGGGGTCAGATTCCGGCAAGTGCCGGGATATACATAGGTCCCGTCTGCCAAATGGGGCGCGTTGACGCTGTGAAGCTGACTGCGGGTACAGTAGCAGGGGTACAGCAGTCCCTTCTCTTCCAAAAGCCGGAAATATTTCGTATAAACTTCACTGCGGGTGCTTTGGGGGGGTGTTTCCACATCCCAATTAAGCCCCAGCCACAAAAGATCCTCCCGGAGCACCCGGGCATATTCTTCGCTGGTACGCTGGGTGTCCAGATCCTCCATTCGCAGGACCATTGTGCCGCCCTTGCTCCGGACAGACAGCCACGCCAGCAAGGCAGCAAACACATTGCCCAAATGCATCCTCCCGGAGGGGGTGGGTGCAAACCGACCGACTACAGGTTTTACCATCGTCACAGCTTCAAAAGCATCCAGGCGATAACACCGGTCACCACCGTCATCAAGCCCAAAGCCACCAGCATCAGCACAATGCCGGCGACCTTTCTTTTCTCCTGAGGTTCTTCCTCTTCTTCCGGAAGCTCTGCCGGTTCTTCCTCTGAGATCTGCTCCAGGTCCAGCTTTACCACCCGGGTGTCTTGATTATCATTTTCATAAGCTGCAGGCGCTTGACCTATATCCTGTCCATTCAAAAGCCGGTTCAGTTCCTCATCATTGAGAATATCCTCTAAAGAGGGTTTCGGATCTTCTTCGGGCGGAACCTTCGGTTCTTCCACACCCTTCAATTCTTCTTCCAGCCGCTTCAAGGCTTCCTCTGCATCCTTCACCATAACAGCCGCCTCCTTTTTTCTTTTTATTTTACCCTAAACCGACACCAAAGTAAAGACAAGAAATAAAAAAGCTTCTTCCCCTTGTGAAAATGAGAAAAATGGTGTACAATACAAAATAATGATCAAAAAAGGAGGGGCTACGATGGCTTTGGATCCGGAACAGATGCGTCAGCGGAGATTACAACGGCAGCAGCAGCGGCAGCAAAACCGCCGGCGCACATTGGTAAAGCTGGTGCTGGCAGGCATTGCTTTGATTCTGAGTGCCGTGGTGATCCTCTCGGTTTCTTTCAGCAACAAACCGCCCAAGGAAACATCCCCCGCCACAAACCTTCCTACAGACACCACCGGTGTACCGGACACGGTGATCCATTTAACCGCTGCCGGTGATCTGAACATCACAGAAAAGGTCATTGCCTCCGGTGGTGCGGAATATGATTACACCAACACCTTTTTGGATGTGGCACATCTGCTGTCCAACGGGGATATCACCACCGTAAATTTTGAAGGCTGCCTCGTTGGCGAGCCCTACGGCACCGACCGTTCCGCACCCCCCTCTCTGGCAACCGCTTTGTCCCGGGCAGGTGTGGATCTGGTGCAGCTGGCAAACTCCTATTCCATTTATAAGGGTATGGACGGACTGGGACGCACCATCAACGGCTTCCACAGCGCCGGGATCGAGCCGGTGGGTGTGTATGCCACCTCTGCCGATGCCAAGGAAGCCAAAGGCTACACTCTCCGCACCGTACAGGGGATCAAAATTGCCTTCGTTTCCTTCACCAAGGGTATGGACGGTATGGCACTGCCCCCGGGCAACGACGGCTGCGTCAATCTCCTTTACACAGACTATGCCACCGACTATCAGACAGTGGACGAAGAAGGGATCACAAAGATCCTCTCCGCTGCCGCAAAGGAAAAACCGGACATCACCGTGGCACTGCTCCACTGGGGCAGTGAGTACAACGATACCGTCAGTGTCAGCCAGGAACAGATCTGCCAGCTTTTGCAGGAAAACGGTGTAGATGCCATCATCGGCACCCACTCCCATTACGTGCAGAAAATGGTCTTTGATCCGGATGCCGGCACCTTCGTTGCCTACTCTCTGGGTGATTTGGTGGGAGATGCCTCCCGTGCCGGTTCTGAATACTCTGTGATTCTGGATCTGGAGATCACCAAGCCGGCAGAGGGGGAAGCTAAGATCACCGGCTACAGCTACACCCCTATCTTCATTTCCACACCCAAAGACCAGCCTGTCCGGGTCCTCCGGATCCGGGAGTCCATTGGGGCTTATGAATCCGGCTATATCAACCGTGTCACAGCTGAGGAATATGAAGCAATGAAATATGCCCTCACCCGTATCGAAGAAAGAATCAAAGGAGAATAAGGGTTATTTGGGAATGGTTATGGTCAGAACGATCTGGGACTCCGTTTCCCGCCGTTCCGATACTGCCGGGATCCCGCTGCGCTGGATCCGGGTCAGCGTCTGACTGACATTTTTCAAAAACGCACTCACATCTGCCTGTGCCGCCTTCTCCCCCTGGGGAGCAAGGCGGCTTTCTATGTATTGCTCCAGCCGTGCCACGCTCATTTGCAGCCGCACCGCTGTTTCCACCGCCCGAAGCTTTTCCGGCTCACTTTCCAGCCGAAGCAAAGCCCGGGCGTGGCGTTCCGTCAAGCCGCCCTCCCGGATCCGCTGGAGCACCCGGTCGGAATGGCGCAGCAGCCGCAGCTTGTTGGCAATGGCACTTTGACTTTTCCCTAAAACCCGGGCGAGCTGCTCCTGGCTCATAGACCATTGCTCCATCAGCTTGCTGATCCCCTTGGCTTCCTCAATAAAATCCAGATCCTGCCGCTGGAGATTTTCCACCAGCGCCGTCATTCCCGATTCTTTATCATCCATCCGCATCAAAATACAGGGCACTTCAGACAGTCCTGCCAAAATCCCTGCCCGCAGCCGCCGTTCCCCGGCAATCAGCTCATAGCTTGTCCCTACCCGCCTTACCGATAACGGCTGCAATATCCCGTGGCGGCGAATACTCTCCGCCAGCTCCTGAAGCGCCTCCTCCCGGAACACCTTTCTTGGCTGGGCAGGATTGGGGACGATCGCCCCCACCGGCAAAAATACCACCCGCCCGGTTTCCATATATGTTTTCAGCCGCTGACATTGCATAAGCGGTTCCTCCTTTGTCACTGTGTAAACTCCATTTTATCCTGCCTATGCACAGAAAAAGCACGAAATCTAACCCCGGGCTCCAAAACCGCTCGACAGTATTGCAAAGAAAGCTGCCCTGTGCTACAATATCCGAACAAATCAACCGTCTGCGGGAGGAAGCTATGAAAACAGAAAAGCTCTACTATGAAGATTGCAGTTTACAGGAAATGGATGCCACCGTCCTGTCCTGTGAACCGGGAACCAAAGGCTGGCAAGTAATTTTGGATCGCACCGTATTTTTCCCGGAAGGAGGCGGTCAAGCCTGTGACCTGGGCACTTTGAATGATGTCCCTGTCACCTTTGTAAAGGAGCAGGAGGATGGCGTGGTGCATCTTTGCGAAGCTCCGCTGCCCGTTGGCGAAACCGTCCACGGCAAGCTCCAATGGCAGCGCCGGCTGGATCAAATGCAGCAGCACAGCGGTGAGCATATCGTTTCCGGTCTGATCTGCCGTCATTTCGGCTATCATAATGTAGGCTTCCACGTAGGTGCTGACCTGGTGACCATCGATTTTGACGGACCTGTTTCCATGGAGGATCTGACACAAATCGAAAAGGAAGCCAACGAAGCCATTTGGCAGAACCTGCCTATACAGTGCGGTTATCCTTCCCGGGAAGAACTGCCCCAAATTCCTTACCGTTCCAAAAAAGAGCTGCCCTGGCCGGTGCGGATCGTGGAAGTACCCGGCTATGATATCTGCGCCTGCTGCGGTGTCCACGTTGCCCAAACCGGACAGATCGGTCTTATCAAGCTGTTCTCCTGCGTAAAATTCCACCAGGGTGTCCGGATCGAAATGGCTTGCGGCAGCCGTGCCCTGTCCCTGCTCAGCCGTGTCTATGATCAAAACCGGCTGGTCAGCCAGGCATTTTCTGCCAAAATATTGGAAACCGGCGCAGCGGCGCAGAAAATGAACGAAGCGCTGGCAGCAGAGAAGTTCCGTGCCACCGGTTTGGAACGGCAGCTGTTTGACAGGATCGCCAAAGATTATTCCGGTGAAGGAGATGTTCTGTACTTTGCTGAAGATCTGACTCCCGGTTCTCTCCGGGAGCTGGCAGACCGGATCGCCCAAAGCTGCGGAGGCACCGCCGCTGTCTTCTGCGGCAGTGATATAAACGGCTATAATGTATGCCTTGTAAGCAAGACCGATGACCTGAAGGAATTGGGCAAGCAGCTTAATGTGGCGCTGTCCGGCAGAGGCGGCGGTAAGCCCGGCTTTTTCCAGGGCAGCGTTCAGGCTACCCGGGAGCAGATCGAAAAATTCTTTCAAACTTGATATTTGGTAATATTTTGTATTCTCTGTCAATTTATTTCGATATTATCCGATGGATTTTGACAAAATGGATACTTTACAAGAAAAAAATGATATTGTATAATTAAAACGCTTGGGATTTTATCATTCTGGCACAATTTTGTAATATTTGCCGCCTCTGCGCGGCAGGAATAATGGAGGAATAAACTATGTCTGTTAAAGTTGCTATCAATGGTTTTGGCCGTATCGGCCGTCTGGCTTTCCGTCAGATGTTCGGTGCTGAGGGCTACGAGGTTGTTGCTATCAATGACCTGACCTCTCCCAAGATGCTGGCTCACC
>JAZQHW010000110.1:0-10275 GCA_045540795.1 Faecousia sp.
CCGTGGTGAGGCACTTTCAAAAAGTTTACATTGATCGCTTCAGGATCGGTATTTTCCAAAAAATCTGCCTCTCCTGCCTTGTACAGATCCCCGGGAAACAAAGAGGAATGCTTTCCGTAATCAAACCGCACTACGATGGAGCTGTTATTCACATCGGCAGTACCGGAGATCTCCAGCTTGCAGGTCCCCACCCGGGGCCATAACACCCGGATGGACACCTCGCCGATCTGCAAGGTATCTCCCCGCTGCAAAACCTGATGAGGGATATTTCTTGCTTCGCAGGCTTTTTGGACGAAGTTCCAGTCATCCCGGGTAGGATCTGAGCCGCCTCTGTGATAGACCATACCCACAGGGATATGTGCCAAAACCCCGTCCTCCAGATTCTCCGGATGGAATACTCCGTCCTGATGATCCGTATGGGGATGAGAGATCAAAATATAATCCAGCCGGTTCACACCCATTTTCTGCAAGTTCCGCCGGAGCACCGGTCCGTATGCCAAAGGTGCTGCATCCAGAAGTAGTGTCTTTCCATTAGGGAAAACGATCAAACAGGCATCGCCCCATTTATCCGCATACTTCTGCTGAATGCTGATAAACAACTGCTCCCCTGCCATAAAATAATAGTGCAGCTTCTTATCCGCTTTCGCCTGGGCGATCACATTGTCCTCCCAGGGACAAAGATACTGAGTATAATCTGTTGTATTCAAAGAATTCACTCCTTACATTTATAAGGGATGCTTCAAAATGCACAGGAACGGCACGCAGGCACGTTCCCTACAAGTAAATATCCAATTAGGGGTTGTCTCATTCGTTTTGAGACAACCCCTATAAGTCTTATTCTACGCCGTCCTCGTCGGGAACGGGATCTTCACCGGTATCCGGTATGGTATCGTCACCCCCAAAAGATTCACGGGTGGTTTCGTAAGTCATCACGCCCTCAGCATCGGCACTGACGTGGATGTAACCCTTCTGACGGTCATCCAGCAGCTCAATGCCCAGATCCGCGTAGCGGTCATAAACCTTAGTGGGGATAGGCAAACGACCGGTGGAAACTGCCAGGTCCGGATCAACTGCATTCAAAAATGCAGCACAGCTGGAGGTGTTGTAGCCGTGGTGAGGCACCTTCATGAAGTCTGCCTTCAACAGGCTGACATCCACCTTCTCCAGAATGTTCATCTCGCCGGCAACATACAGGTCGCCGGTGAACAGGGAGGAGTGCTCGCCGTAATCAAAGCGCATTGTGATGGACATACTGTTGATCTCTTCGCCTCCGGAGATCAGATTGTCGCCGTCACCGGCAAGAGGCCAAATAACCTCCATCCGCACACCGTCGAAGTCGAACACATCACCCTTTGCAATGGGCTGGATGGGAATACCGTACTGGTTAGCGATCCGCAGCGCCAGCGTAGCGGTATCGGTATCTCTGTCATAATCGCAGTCATAACCGCCACGGTAGAAGATCTGTCCCACAGGGAACTTATCCAGCAAGCCGCAACCGATCACTGCAGAATCGTAGAAAATACCGTTCTGGTGGTCACTATGGGGATGGGTCAGCAGGAAGTAATCCAAATGGGTAATGCCCATATTCTCCAAATTCTGCACCAGTACAGGTGTATAGGACAGAGGACCGGCATCCACCAGCATAGTCTTACCGTTGGGGAATACGATGAGGCAGGCATCGCCCCACTTATCCTTGTAGGTCTGTGTATCACTGATGTGCAGACCTTCACCTGCCATAAAGTAATAGTGGATCTTGCCGTCAGCAATTGCCTTTTCTACCACATTCTCATTCCAGGGAGCCAGGTAGGGGGTGTAATCAATGGTGTTGAACTGATCCACTCTGTTCACTCTGGCGGTCGAATTGGTTGTGGTCCAGGCAGAACCCTCTGCAGTAATTACGCTCTTGAAATTATTGTACAGGTCCATAAAGGATGCCTTCTGTGCAATAGTGAGCTTGTTCCAGCCGGCATCGGCTGCTTCCACCTGCTCCTTCAGACTGCGGTTCCGGCAGGTGCCGTACAGGACGGTACCGTCCTCCAACTTCACATAGGGTCTGCCGTAGATCTGCATAGCAGCGTATTCCTGGTTCTTTGCATCACCGTTGGCATCCTTCATAATGCCGTAGACCAAGGTACTGGTCTGGGCAGTGCCGCCGTTAAAGGCTTCCTTGCCAAACTTGGTGGCTTCCACAATGCCGGTGCCCATTACACTGACAGGGTCACCTTCTACGCTCAGCAGAACACCGAAGTTCTTGACCTGCTCTTTAACCAGGCTGTCACCCTTAAACTCACTGACGAAATATACGCCAACGCTCTTGGTCTTCAGGGACATACTGCGAATATTCAATACGATCTTATGGAAGGACATGCCGTCTGCTTCCTCTGCCATCAGGTAGCCCTCTGCTGCCTGAACAGAGTCCTTATAAGCAACAGGGATCTTGCCGTAAACACCGTCAGTAATATCAAAGTCATCGGTCTGACTGTCCAGCAGGGTCAGTGCGCCGCTGCCGGTAATAGCGCCGGTAATGGAATGACCGTTCAGATCGATGGTCAGGTCCTTGGTCAGCTCCAGGTCTGCCACATCGGTGTTCAGCACCAGCTTCTCGCTGTTGTCATAAGCGGTGATGGCAGCTGCCACATCTGTATAAGCAGCGGTAGAGCCGTCTGCATTGTGTACGATAGCAGCCACTTCACCCTTCACTGCATATACTTCACCGTTCTGGATCAGCAGACGCTCCACGGTGTCATTGTTGAAGGTAATGGTCGCATTGGAAATATCCGCATTGGTAGCATAACCAATATCCAGACCGTTCTTCCAGCTGGGCATATAGAACTGCACAGAACCGGTGAAGTCATCCCGGATCTCCAGCATATCCCCCTGGGCAGGGCTGTAGCTGGAAGCGGTACGGCGGATCTGGTAAATTTCAGGGTTGCCGCTGAGCAATACAGTACCGCGGGAGAGAATACTCGAACCGGTACCGGTACCCTCAGTGACAGTGCCGCCGTACAAGCCGATGTGTCCAACACTGCTGCTGTCCGCATCGATGTAAATGTTGCCGCCGGCACCAGCCTGACCGCCGGTAACGGTGCCGCCATAGATATTCACAGTACCCAGAGCATAAACAACGCCGCCTCTGCTGATACTGTTTCTGCCGTCAGTGGGTGCCGCATAGGTCAGAGTACCGCTGTAGAGGTTCAGCGTAGCGGCAGCACGGACCATAAAGGTGCCGCCGAAGGGAGAATTCACATTCTTCTGTCCGCCGCCGACGATAGAACCGCCGCCGACAGAGTCCATAACATTCAAGATGGTGTTGGCACGAAGGTCAAATGCCAGCTCGTCACATACCCAATCCTGTCCGTTCAGATCCAGGCAGACACGGTCTCTGCCAAGGATCATATAGGAATTAAATACCGAGCTGGGATCGGTGAGATTCAGATAATAGTGACCGGTAGCCAATTCGCTGCCGAAAATAGCAGTATCGGTAATCTCTGCAAAGTCACATTCTTTATCACAAGCTTCGCAGTATCTTCTTTCCATATTGTAAGGATACGCCTGCTGGAACTTGGACAGCACCAGCTTATCATCCTTTGCATTGATATACAAAGAAGTCTTGTAACCCACTACCCAGAAGTCTGCATATTTGAACATTGCGTTCTCGCAGGTACCGATCTCCAGACCGTCCGCAGTGGCTTCAGAGAGAGATACCGTTACCTGGATCTCACCGGTGAGTACACCTTTGACGTGGAGTCTGGGGTTCTTCAGGGTGATCTCTGCCACCTGGGGCTGATTCTCCAAAGTCAGGTAACCCTTGACATAGACATCACCGGTGACCTTGCCGCCGCTGATAGTAACATTGCCATTGCTTGTAGTGCCGCTCTGAACGAAGATGGATTTACCCACCTGGGTAGAAGTGCCGTCCAATGTAGCATTGTACAGGTTCAGTTCACCCTGGGTCCAGAAAATACCGCCCTGGTAAGCATTTCTATTGGTGCTCTCATACAGACCAGACTTATAACTACCACCGTAAACATTCATCTTGCCGCCGGCATAGATGTATGCCACGCCACCGTTACTTTGTGCATTGGTAGCGGTAGAAGCAAAGCCGCCGCTGGTGATGGTGCCGCCGTTAGCGATAATGCTCAGCTCCCCACCATTTTCAACCCGGAATACCCGCTTGATACCCTGGATCTTCATACCGTTGAGGTCCAGGCAGACCTTACCAGTAATTTCCTTCTCTGCCCAGTCGGCAGTGCCGTTGGTGAAGGACAGGTAGTAGTGACCTGCTGCCAGGCTTGTAGCACTGGCAGAGCCTTCTGTCATACGGGTCCAGGTCTGGTTGCTGCCGCAGGCTTCACAGTAAGCTTCCTTGGTGTTGGAAGTCAGCACCATCTCGGTGCCCTTGCGCTCAATGTAATAATCTGTTACAGCCGCATCCTTCAGGTTGCAGGCAGAAATGGTACCGTTGCTGATATCTGCATCCTCGGCAATGGTGCCGATAACATAGTCTGCGGCAATATAGGAATCTGTCAATCTCAGACGGACAGAACCGGTAAAGGTGCCGTAAATGTTGAAGGTCGCAGCAACAGAACTGCTGCTTGTAGGACTGGGACGGACACCGTCGATCACTGCGGTACCGGAAACCTTCACCAAACCACGGGTGTTGATGTTGCCGCCGCCGCTAACCATAGCCGTACCGCCGGTGATGGAGCCACCGGAAACATCCACAGTACAGCCGGAGTTGACATAGATATTACCGCCGGAGCCGTACTTATTACCGGTGATGGTTCCGTCCTTGATGGTACCGCCGGTCATGATCAGCTTTGCCGAGCTTGTCAGCAGGATATTACCGCCATTGGCACCGTTGGTACCGCTCATATCGGAGTGGGTCTTGCCATCCTGCACGCTGCCGCCGGACATTTTGATAGTACCGCCGGCTGCGTAGATAACACCGCCGCTAAAGACCGTGTTGCCCTCTGCCAGTTGGGTGGTCAGAATGCCGCCCAGGATGTTCAGCTTACCGCCGCTGAGATAGACGGTACCGCCGTTTGCTTTCTCGGTGTAACCGATACCGGCAAGGGTACCTTCGCCCATAACGGACAGCTCACCTGTGGAAGCAACCGTAAATACACGGTTGGGACCGGTGAGTGTCTTACCTGCAGGCAGGTACAGACAAACCTTTTCACTGACAGACTTCACTGCAGTGAATGCGTAGGAAGCCTCTTCGCAGTCCACATAATAGTGACCTGCAGCCAAGGTCTCCGCCGCTGCGTCCAATTCAGAAACGCCTGTCCAGGTGACTGCTTCGCCACACTGGGGGCAGGTTTCCGGCAGCGTCGTTTCCGCGGCTGCCGTGCCTACCAGCGCACAGGTCAGCGCCAGCAGGACTGTAAGTACAACTAAAAATCTGTTTTTCATAGTAACCTCCATCCTTAATATTGTGAGGATATTTTTACAGGTACAGTATAACACACCTTGGTAAAAAATGCACGAAAAATTTTACTTACATACAGTAATTATTTTATAATCAGCAGTAGGGCTTGTCCCAATGGTTATTTTATGCTATCATAGCATAAAAAGGGGTGATCTTATGACATTTCAACAACTTCGATACTTACTGGAGGTTTATAAGACCGGTTCCATTGCCAAAGCCGCTGCCAATCTGTTCGTTACCCGTCCGGGTGTCAGTCTGTGCATCAACACATTGGAGTCGGAGCTGGGGTATCCCATTTTCATCCGTACCCCCAAAGGACTGCAGCCTACTCCCCAGGGAGAACGGGCATTGGAATATGCCAGCCGTATCTTTGAAAATTACCGGTTGATGACCGATATGCAGCCGGAGAAAAAAGTGATCCGCATTGCCACCGTCAGCTACGGTCCTGTGCGGGATGCCACACTTCAGTTGCTCCGGGAATATCAGCATCAAAAGGACACCACGCTCCACTTTCCCTCCGGCGGCAATCTTACCCAACTCAAACGGCTGGGTCTGTTCGAGCTGGATGTTGCCATTCTCTCCCCCTTTACCCGGGACTGTCAGCAGATTCAGGAGCAGTTGACTGCAAAGGCTCTGCATTGTAAAAAGCTGGCAAGGATCCCGCTGATGATCTGCATAGGAAAGGGTCATCGACTATATGATAAGCCAGATCTGTGTGTTGCGGATTTTGCGGATGAAACGCTGCTGGACACCCCCAGTTTTGCTTTCTCCCGACTCTCCTGGATCCAGGACTATATCCCCCTCAATACTTCTACCCTGGCAGTCAGCGACCATTTTGCCGTGGATGCCGTTGCCCAAGGTATCGGCTACTCCATTCGCCGCCTGCCTACCAAACGTTTACGGGAGCGGCAGGGACTGCGGTGTATCCCCGTGGATGGCTTGACGGTGGATCTGCTTTGCGTTACCAACCCTGCCCACACACTCCCCCCGGAAGCAAAGCGTTTTCTCGAACTTTTGGATGAAGCTATGGTCAATTACCGGGACGAGTTTGTATAAGCTTAATACTAAAATCCCCCTGACAGGTCTGTCAGGGGGATCATTTCTTTTTTTAAAAGGGTTCTACATCCTCGTCCTCATCGTCCTCTTCCAAAGAGAACTCCAGCAGCTCGCCGCAGTGGGGGCATTCCATAGAGCCTGCCTCCAGGGTCTCCTCGTCAAAGTCGATAATGTTGCCGCAGGCACACTTCACTTCGTAGATGGTGGATTCCTCGTCACCGAAGTCGAAGCCTTCGTCATCGTAGTCTTCGTCATCGTAGTCTTCGTCATCGAATTCGTCGTAATCATCCTCGAAGTCTTCGTCGTAATCATCCTCTTCATCCAGGATGTAATCTTCGATGGCGTCCAGATCTTCCTCGATCTCATCCAACTCATCGGAGATGGCAATGGTGGTCTCTTCAATGTCGGTCAGCCGCTTGGTTACATCGCACAGCAGATCCACAATGGAAGTGATCATCTTGCCTTCCGGCTTTTCGGTGTCCAGGTTCAGACCGTCCATATAGCCCTTCAGGTAGGCAGCCTTTTCAGAAATTGTCATTTCCTTCTCCTTACTTCGCACGACCCAGATACTCACCGGTGGTGGTATCAACCTGGATCTTCTCACCCTCGTTGATGAACAGAGGCACCTTCACCTCAGCACCGGTCTCCAAAGTAGCGGGCTTCAGGGTATTGGTAGCGGTGTTGCCTGCAAAGCCGGGCTCGGTTGCACTGACCACCAGCTCCACAAAACGGGGAGGCTCAATGCCGAAAACGTTGCCCTTGTAGCTGATAACGGTGGAGGTGTCATTCTCCTTAACGGAGCGGAAGCTCTCACCCAGTGCAGCTTCCTCAATGGGGATCATATCGTAGGTTTCGGGGTCCATAAAGTAGTACAGACCGCCATCGTTGTAGGAGTACTCCATCTTCTTGCGCTCAATGTAAGCGGTGGGGTACTTATCGTTGGGGTTGAAAGTGGTTTCAGTCACGCCACCGGTGATGACATTCTTCATCTTAACACGGACAAAGGCTGCACCCTTACCGGGCTTCACGTGCTGGAACTCGATAATCTGCATAACCTTGCCATCCATATCAAAGGTAATGCCATTTCTAAAATCGCTGACAGAAATCATTTTTATTTTCCTCCTAAGAATACGCCCCTGTCGGGACTAAATTTACATACTTTAACCAGTATATTCTAACGCAAATATTTCCAAATTGCAATAGCGAATATGGATTTTTTACACAATAATCAAGTTTTTGGGGCTGTGGGTGATATTTTCGCAGCCGTCGGCAGTAAAAATTACCACATCTTCGATCCGGACACCAAATTTTCCGGGCAGATAGATACCCGGCTCGGCAGAAGCTACCATACCGGCTTCCATCACCGTCGTACCAGCAGGGTTGCAGTTGGGTGCTTCGTGGACCTCCAAGCCCAGACTGTGACCGTAGCCGTGTCCGAAATAAGTGCCATAACCGGCATCGGTGATCACCTTCCGGGCAGCGGCATCGATGCTGCTGCCGGTGACACCTGCCCTGGTGGCAGCAATGCCGGCTTCCTGAGCAGCCAGTACCGTTTCATACACCTTCTTCATTTCCTCCGTTGCGTAACCCAATGCCACAGTACGGGTCATATCCGAGCAGTAACCGCCCAGGAGCACACCGAAGTCCATAGTGATGAAATCTCCCTCACAAATCACTCTGTCCCCGGCAACACCGTGGGGCAGGCTGGTATTGGGGCCGGAAACCACAATAGGATCAAAGGACAGACCTTCACCGCCGTTTTTATACAGGCAGTAGATCAGTTCAGCCTGCAGCTCTTTTTCCGTCATACCTGCTTTGATCCGGGGCAGCACCTCTACAAAGGCTTTGTCTGCCATTGCCTGTGCCTTCCGCATCAGCTCCAGCTCCCATTCTTCCTTCACTGCCCGGAAACCGTTGATCTTGCCGCCCATAGGCACCAATTTGGCACTGAGTGCTTCTGCGTAAGTATTATACTCCCCTACCGTCAGATAGCCTTCCTCGTAACCCAGGCAGGTAACACCAAAATCCCGGATAGCTTCGTTCAGAAGCTTTGTAAAGGGGTTTTCCCGGTTGGTCTCCACCACTTCAAAATAGCGGATATTATTCTGGGCAGACTCGATATAGCGGCTGTCGGTAAAATAACGGCAGCCTGCCTTGGTGACGATGGCAACGCCCTCGGCAATATCAAATTCCGCACCGTAATGACGGCTGTAGCGGCTGGTGAGCAGAAGTCCGTCTGCCTCTTCTCCCAGCAGAGAAATATACTTTTCAATGTTCTTCATTTTTGTATCCTCCTGTTTTCTGCAGCGGCACGGAAGGGCAGCTCCGCAATATGCCGCAATTTTAGCCAAATGGTATGATTATGAATGGCACGGACCAGCACCGATTGCACACCGGCACAGTTAGCACCCAATACATCCGTATAGATCTGATCCCCGACCAGCGCGCAATTTTCCGGTGGGATCCCGTACCGCTTCATACATTCCCGGATACCCTTGGAAAAGGGCTTCTTTGCGTGGGTAATGCAATCCAAACCGTATTCCTTGCAAAACACCTGCACCCGGCTTTTCCGGCTGTTGGAAACCACACACAGCTGAAGCGCCTGCTGCCGGGTCATTTCCCGGAGCCAGCGTTCCATTTCCTCCGTAGGGCAGCTGGTGGTGTACGGTACGATGGTATTATCAAAATCCAGCATCAACAGCCGGATCCCTTTGCTTTTCAAAAATTCCGGTGTCAGCTCCGTTAAGCTTTCCGCTACGGTTCCCGGCAGTAACACAAAAGACATAACCAATCTCCATCTTCAATATTATAATAGCAGTATAGCACAAAAAGGTGGCTTTGTCTATGTCCTTAAGCTGTTATCTTGCCATGACTGCCGGGGAGTTTTTCTCCATATTGCCCCGCCCCAACAAGCTTGCCTGGATGGCTTGCCATTTTGCCGGCTACGGCACAGGCTTATCCAATCTCCCCCGTCAGCTGCCCCAAGGCAGCCTGATCCTTGTCAACGACCGTATACCCCTGTCCGGGCATGATCCGGACCGCATCTGCCGGCAGCTGGCTGACCTTATCCAAAAGCACCGCCCCAAAGGGATCCTTTTGGACCTGCAGCGTCCTGTCACAGAAGAAGCACAGATCCTGGTGCAGACGCTGGTTTCCAATTTACCCGGTCCTGTGGGGGTCAGTCACCTGTATGCGGACACTTTAGACTGTCCGGTTTTTCTTCCCCCGCCGCCTCTGAACAAAGCCCTAAAGGACCATTTAAAGCCCTGGGACGGACGGGAGATCTGGCTGGAAGCTGCCACCGAAACCCAGATCATCACCGTCACAGAAGCCGGCAGCACCACAGAGCTCCTGCCTCTGCAACCGTTACCGGAACCTTGCTTTTCTGACGGGAAGCTCCATTGCCGGTATCATACCCAGGTATTCCCCCATAAAGCTGTATTTAACTTAAACCGAGAAGGGGCAGAAGTGGAAGCGCTCCTCCGGGAAGCAGAAGCCTTAGGCGTGACCCTTGCCGTCGGTCTTTATCAGCAATTAAGACACAGTTTTCCTCATCTATTCTAAAAACAATAAATTTTAAAAAATATGTCACCAAATGGTGCTCTCCATACATATATGTTATAGATACATAATAATTGCTAAATCTCCCCATTATGTATCAAAAAATACTATAGGAGAGCGCATAATATGAAACAGAGATTTTTAAAGGTTTGCAGTTTATTTTTGGTGCTGACGCTGCTGGCGAATATGCTGCCGCTGAGCGTCTTTGCCGAAGCAGTGCAGGAAAA
>JAZQHW010000111.1:0-1970 GCA_045540795.1 Faecousia sp.
AATCGAACCCATGTTACCGCCGTGAAAGGGCGGTGTCTTAACCGCTTGACCAACGGGCCTGGTAGCGGCGACCTGATTCGAACAGGTGACATACCGGGTATGAACCGGCTACTCTACCAACTGAGTTACGCCGCCATATTTCAGCAAAGCCGAAATCAGCTTTGTTATTATATCCGCACATACGGATTTTGTCAAGTGAAATAATTGTATTTTTTCACATTTTTTTGGGAATCTTCCTTATAAGATCACAAAATAACCGGGAGGACATCTTATGAACCTATGGAAAAAGTCAATTCTCTTTGCCACCGGAGGCTGTGCCTATATGGCGCTGGAGCTGCTTTGGCGAGGCTGGACCCACGGCAGTATGTTTTTTGCCGGTGGCACCTGCTTTCTGCTCCTGGGGAAATTAGAGCAGACCCAGCCCCGTCTGCCAACCCCTCTGCGGGCACTGGTAGGTGCCGGGATCATCACTTGTGTAGAGCTGGCAACCGGGCTGGCAGCCAACCGCAGCTATGCCGTTTGGGATTACCGGAATATGCCACTTAACTACCACGGGCAGATCTGCCTGCCCTTCTCTCTGTTGTGGATCCCGGTAAGCTTGGGTGCAATGCGGTTATACGTCGAATTAGACGATTATTTGCTCAAAAAATGAACGCTTTGCAGGGAACGATCCGTTCCCTGTATTTTTTAGAATTTCAATTCCCGGATCACTTCTTTGAGTTTTTTGCCACTGTTATGCAGCTTTGCCCGCTCCACCTCTGTCAAAGGTGTCAGGATCTTACCCCGGACTCCGGAACGGTCCACCAGTGCCAGGGTGGACAGGCACACATCATCCACTCCGTACTCCCCGTGCATCATCGTAGATACAGTCAACGCGGTGCCGGCATTGGAGTAAATGCACTTACAAATATGGCACACGGACATTGCCACCGCATAGAAGGTAGCGCCTTTATTCTCAATGATCAGGCTACCTGATTTTTTCACAAATTCTTCAATTTCAGCATAGTTCCGGTTCCAAACGATCCGGTCCCTGTCCGGGGAAGCCATAGGATAGGTGTCGATATGATTATTGGCAATATGCACCAAAGACCAAGGCACGAAGCTGCTGTCACCGTGTTCGCCATACACGTGGGCATGGACATTCTTGGGACTGATATAAAACCGGCGAGCCAGTTCTGTCTGCAGGCGACTGGTGTCCAGAATCGTACCGGAACCAATGATCCGGTGTTCCGGTACACCGGAGATCTTGTGGAACACATAAGTGAGGATATCCACCGGATTTGACACAATGACATAGATGGCATCCGGGGCATACTGCACCACCTGTTTGGTAACTTCCTTAAGAATATCCACATTTTTCTGTGCCAGGTCCAACCGGGTCATACCGGGCTTCCGGGGAAAACCGCAGGTGATCACTACAATATCCGAACCGGAAGTATCCGGATACTCTCCTGCACGAATATTGGCAGGTGCCTGGAAAGGTGCTCCCTGATACACATCCAACGCTTCTCCGTCAGCTTTCTTCTCATTGATATCCACCAGTACAATATCCGATGCTACCCCATCCATCAGCAAATCATTGACAATGGTAGCACCTACATTTCCGGCACCGATCACACTAATTTTGCCCATATTGATCTCTCCTTCTTGATATTTTCTTATCGATATTAGTATAGTGATAAATACAGTTTTGTCAATACCAGTTTTCTAATAATTCTATGAAAATATGCAAAAGAAGGTGCAAAGGCAAACAAAACAAAGATGTAGGCGTACATAGGTACGGTAATCCTTTGTTTAGAATGTAGGGATACCCGTTCCCGGGTGTCCGAAAACGCCTTGCGACAGCAGGCTTTTTTGCCTTTTGTGATAGAACGCAGTTCTGTTTTTTTATATATCCTTAAATATAGGAAAACCACAAATCGTTAAACTTGCATTTGACGGTTTGCGGCTTTTTTGACAATCTGAAAGGC
>JAZQHW010000112.1:0-21361 GCA_045540795.1 Faecousia sp.
AGACTGCAGGATCTGATATCCGGTATCTCCCGGGTCTTCCTCTGGGTGGAGCCAGGCAGTAACACGGTCTCCTGCATAGCCCATAAAGCTGATGTATACAACTACAAAGACTGCCGCTGCTGCCGCTCCGGCAAGCAGCCACTTAGGATTTGTGCCTGCCACATACATCATCACCACTGCCACCATACCCATCAGCATAATTGCCGATAAGTGTTTTTCCAATGCAAGCGGGATCAGTATCCCCAGAAGGGCTCCGCTGAAGCCAAGGACACCATAACGAAACTCCTTAGCTGATGTTCCAAAGCCTTTTGTCAGCCTTGCAAATAACACGATCAGTGTAAATTTGGCAATTTCAGAAGGCTGAAACTGCAGTCCTCCAATATTGATCCATCGCCTTGCACCGTTGACAGACTGTCCAAACAGAAGCACTGACAGTAGAAGTAATATACTGATTCCGTACAAATGCCAAGCCGTCCGCAACCAGAAATGAGGATGGATCCTGCTGAGCAGCAGCATTGCCGCCAATCCGATCACTGCACAGATCCCCTGTTTTTGCAAGTACCGGGTGGAATCTGTATATCCGGTATCGTACTCACTTTGGGCATAGCTGGCAGAATAGAGCATCACAAGCCCCACTGTCAGCAATAAAAGCAGCAAGATCAAAAAAGGAATATCAACACCTGTCACTTGCCGATGACGTGTCGGCAAGCGGTTCTCTTTGGCATACAGAGTTCTCTCTGCTGCCATAAGATGCTCCTTTCAAAGGGTTATTTTACTAACCCGGCAATACCAAACCACGCCAGCGCACACATAATGGCAGTAACACCGGCAAATACCAGCACGATCTTCTCTTCCTTCCAGCCACTCATTTCAAAATGGTGGTGAATCGGTGCCATTTTGAAGATCCGCTTTCCGTGGGTCAGTTTAAAATAACCTACCTGCAAAATCACAGACAAGGTTTCCACAAAATATACAAAGCCTACCAAAATAAGAATCAAGGGCATATCCAGGGCAAAAGCCAGGGCACACACGACACCGCCAAGAAACAGCGAACCGGTATCTCCCATAAACACCTTTGCCGGATGCCAGTTATAAAAAAGATATGCGATCAGACCACCAACCAGGCTTGCCGGCAGCAATGCCAGGTCCATCCGGTCTGTGAGTATAGCAGCTGCTGCAAAAAACACCATAACAGGAATGGTAACTGTACCGCAAAGACCGTCTACACCGTCTGTGATATTCACTGCATTTACACAACCAACCATAACAAACATCGCAAAGAAAATATAAACAAGGGGATGGATCGCAAACCGGATATTCACAAAGGGGATGTACAGATCACAGCTCATAACTCCCTGCTTGTACAGCAGATACAGGTAAAGTGCCGATACTGCCATCTGCAACATTGCCTTTTGTGCAGAGGTAAGACCCAGATTCCGCTTGAATTTCAGCTTAAAGAAATCGTCCAGAAAGCCTACAGAGCCAAAGCACAGGGACAACGCCAAAACAAACCAAACAGTATGATCCTGGGTAGTTGCCAGGTTTCCCGCCACACAAACAATTGCAGAAAGGATAAACATCAGTCCGCCCATCATAGGGGTTCCTGCCTTATAGTTATGCCAGGTAGGTCCCACTTCCCGGATGGACTGGCCTGCCTTCAAAGCGCGCAAGACCGGCAGCAAAAACCAGCCGATCGCACCGGTAAGCATACAGCTTACCAATGCCGTTACAAGGATCCTTGTCATACGTTCTTCCTCCGTTTATTGTTCTTCAGCAAGGAATTTCTCCAGTATCAATTCCATTCGCATTCCCCGGCTGCCCTTAAACAAAAGCACATCCCCGGGTTTTGCCATCTGTTTCAGCGTCTGTACAAGCTTATCTGCATCTTCAAAGCCTTTTGCGCAGGTAACCGGCATACCGCCGGTTACCGCACCGGAAACCATTCTGCCACTGTGCGGACCATAGCTAAGGAGCAGATCTGCCTTCTCTGCAGCCAGTCTACCAACTTTATAATGCTCAGCCTGAGCACATACGCCCAATTCCAGCATATCCCCCAAAACAGCTACCCGCCGTCCGGCACGGTTCTGCAGCACCGACAATGCTGCTGCCATAGATTCAGGACCTGCATTATAGCAGTCCTTAATGATGGTGTATTCTCCTGCTTTGAATACTTCCTGTCTGCCTTCCATATTCTGGAAGGTTGCCAATGCCTGGGTAATATCCCTTTCCTTTACACCCAGAGTCAATCCAACAGACACCGCAGCAAGGGCATCGGATACATAGTGTTCTCCTTCCAATGGCAGCTCCACATAGAATTCCCCGGTGGTGTTTCGTACACGCATACGGATCATCTCTGAATGTCTGTCCACATCCATACCCAATACCGAACACTCATTATTATTTACACCAAAGTACACAGTCTGGGGAAATTTCTCGTGAAGATTCCACAACATCGAATCATCACCGTTAAGAATGATGCTTCCGTCGTTGCGCATACCCTCCAGGATCTCCAGCTTTGCTTGAAGAATTCCTTCCACAGAGCCTAAATGCTCAATATGCATCGTACCGATATTGATGATCACCGCAACATCCGGACAGGCAATCTTACTTAAATAAGCAATCTCCCGGAAATGGTTCATACCCAATTCCAAAACGGCAATTTCCGTATCCTCAGGCATTCCCAAAACTGCCATAGGCATACCGATATCGTTATTGTGATTCGCCGGTGTCTTTTCCACACGGTATGTAGTTCCCAATACGCCGGCAACCATCTCCTTCGTTGTGCTCTTGCCCACAGAACCGGTGATACACACCACTTTCATTCCCAAACGCTGCCGTTCCTGCCGGGCAATATCACCCAAAGCCAACCGGGTATCCGGAACAACGATAGCAGGATAATCCCCGTCACAATGGGTGCAGAGCACCGCTGCTGCCCCTTTCTCCAGGGCTGCAGGAATATAATCGTGACCGTCCCGTACACCTTGCAGCGCCACAAACAGCTGTCCCTGCTCCAGTTTCCGGGTATCATTGTTCGCACCTAAAAAGGTAACATTCTTATATTTCGGGTCAATTTGACCGCCGCACCACTGGGCAGCTTGCTCCAGAGTGATCGTACCCATAATTATTTCTCCTTTAGATATTCAGCAACCACTTCACGCTCATCCAGGTGATATTTGACACCGTTGATCTCCTGGTAGGTTTCGTGACCTTTGCCTGCCAGTACTATTATATCACGGTTTTCCGCAATGTCCATAGCGTGTCTGATAGCAGCGGGACGATTTTCGATCACCTCATAGTTTTTTCCTTGAGGATCCACACCTTTCAGAATATCGGAAATGATTGCCATAGGCTCCTCGGTACGGGGATTATCAGAGGTGATAATGGCGATATCCGCCAGGTCAACACCAATTTTACCCATAATAGGACGCTTTTTAGGATCCCGGTCACCGCCACAGCCGAATACCGCGATCAATCTTCCGTTGCAGAAGTCACGAACTGCAGAAAGGACATTTTCCAAACCGTCCGGTGTATGCGCGTAATCAATAAGCACTGTATACGGTTTACCCTCTGTGGGGACCACCTCTACTCTACCCTTAACGCCCTTGGCAGTTTTCAATGCCTCTGCGGCTTCTGCCAGAGTTATTCCCAGCTGTTTGGCGCATCCAAGCACAGTCAAGGTATTATATACCGTAAATTTGCCGGGGATCGGAAGCTGTACCTTCACCTGCTCCTGTCCGCAACAGGCAGTAAACCGGCAACCGTCGGACAAAAGCTCCAGATCCTTTGCTACCAGATCCCCTTCTCCTGCCACGGAAGTTGTCAAAACCTGCGTCTTTGCTTTTCTGCAAATTCGTTCAAACCAAGCATCATCCCGGTTCGCCACGCATTTTTCACTTCTTGCAAACAATTCTGCCTTGGCATCACAGTAATTTTCCATCGTTTCATGGAAATCCAAATGATCCTCCGTCAGATTGGTAAAGGCAGCTACATCAAAATGAACGCCGCCTACCCGTTCCAGCGCAATTGCATGGGAGGACACTTCCATAATCACGTGGGTACAACCTGCATCCCGCATCTTTCCAAACAGTTCCTGCAGATCCAGGCTTTCCGGTGTCGTGCGGGTAGCAGGAACAGAAATATCGCCGATCATATTGTCCATCGTTCCCAACAGACCTACTTTCGCACCCCGGGTCACTTCCAGAATATGCTTCAAAAGCAGTGTGGAAGTTGTTTTTCCATTGGTACCGGTAACGCCGATCAAGGTCATAGATTCTGCCGGGTGTCCATAGAAATTTGCACCGATCTGTGCCAATGCCAATCGGTCAGATGTCACCAAAACATACGGGATATCCGCTGCAGGTTCCACTGCTGTCACTACTGCAGCAGCACCCTTTTCCAATGCCATAGGTATATACAAATTACCATCTGTCACAAAGCCTGTGATAGCCACAAACAGGCAGTTGGGTGCTGCCTTTCTGGAATCGTAGGTAACAAAGTTGATCTCCGTTTCCATATCCACATTGGTCTTGATAACTTCTACATTTTTTAACAATTCTTTCAGCTTCATAGTACACACTCCTAATCTGCAGCCTGCGTATCCGCAAACTCCAATGTTATCGTAGATCCCCGGGGGATCATTGTATCCTTATTGACTGACTGATCTGTTACTGTAACCTGTGGGGATATCTCCGGATTCCCCCGGACCAGTATGTACAGTCCCAACGCACCTGCCGCATCCGTTGCCTGCTGCCGGGTCATCCCATTAAAATCCGGTACTGCAACCAGTTCCGTTTCCGGTATCTGCCCAAAATAGAGTAAAACCTGACTGTCTCCCGGGACACCCTGTCCCGGATCCGGAATCTGTCCGGTAACCGTTTCTTCCTCTCCCACAGCGCAAAAAGTCAGTCCCTGCTCCTTCAGCAGTTTTTCTGCCTGTTTTTGCGTTAAGCCGGTCATATCCTCTAAAATCACAGTTCTACCGGCAGCATCCTCCTGAGTATATTGGGTAGAAACTCCCAAATAGGGCAGAATATCTGCCATTACACTGCCAACGGTAGGTGCTGCCATTACACCGCCGGAAATATAAATCCCGGTACTTCTTGACGGTGTATCCAATGCCACAAGAACAATATACTCCGGATCATCCATGGGCGCAACCCCTACAAAGGAAACAATTTTATCCTGTACCCGTTGTCCGTTTGCGTCAAACACATCGATCTTTTCACTGGTTCCGGTTTTTCCACCAATAGAAAAGCCCGCCACCTGTGCATTTTTTGCCGTCCCTTCTGTCACCACAGACTCCATCAGTCGGCACATTGTTTGAGAGGTTTCCTCCCGGATCACCTGCCGCAAAACCGTAGGCTCCTGTTTTAAAACAGTATTCCCATCCTCATCGACTACCTCAGATACTACATAAGGTTCCAGCAAATAGCCACCATTTACCACAGCGCTGATTCCCCGAACCAGCTGCAGCGCTGTCAGCTTAAAGGTCTGACCAAAAGAACCGGAAGTAAGGGATGCCGTACCCCATTTATCTGTGTTCGTAACCAAAGCTTTATCGAAAAAGACACCTTTGCTTTCTCCGTTCAGGTCGATGCCCGTTTTTTCCAATACACCAAACTTTTCCACATATTCATAAAACCGTTCTCCTCCGAGTTTTAACGCAATATGAGCAAAAGCAATATTACAGGAATTCTGCAATGCCTGGGGTGTTTGTTCAGAGCCGTGACCTGTGGATCGCCAACAATGCAGCAGCTGAGACCGTCCCGGGATCTGCTCAGAACCCTTGCAATAAAAATTCGTATTAAGATCAATAGCTCCGCAATCCAAAGCCGCAGCCATTGTCAGCACCTTAAATGTAGATCCCGGTTCATAACCGTCGGAAATACAACGGTTGCGCCACTGCTTCAGCTGTGCTGCCGTTCTGGCTTCCCGGTAAGCTTTTTGCCCAAGGGTATATGCCTCTGATCCTTCCGGATGCTGCAGGTAAGACAATCGCAATTGCTCCAGCATTTCTGCCGTTTCCGGATCCAGAATCTCCTGATACCGGTTTGGGTCATACCCACCTAATGTTGCCATTGCCAGGATCTCTCCGGTATTGACATTCATTACCATTCCAAAAGCACCGTTCTGCACATCATATTTGGCAATGGCATTTTCCATATGTTTTTCCAGGCACGCCTGAACAACTTCATCCAAAGTGAGGATCACACTGCAGCCCTGCCGGGACTGCACATATTTTTCATAAGAAAAAGGCATATCCATTTCATTGTTTCCCTTGGTGGTTATGACTCTTCCCAAATCCGCTTCCAAAAAACTGTTATACGCTGCTTCGATCCCTTCACAGCCTGTATTGGACACATTGGTGAAGCCGATCACCTGAGATGCCAACGATCCGCCGGGATAATACCGCCGGCTGCCCGGTTCCAAATGAATTCCGGATATACCAGCTTCGTTGATATAGCTTCGAATCTTTTCAGCAAGCTCTTCATCGATTTGGGCAGCGATCTGCTTATATCTCTTTGAAGTATCCTTCCCCTGGGTCACGATCCATTCCGGATCCAATTCCAGTATATCCCCCAGCACCTGTCCTATTTGCGTCAGATCTGCTTTGGACTGCTTCAGTTCGTGAGGATCCAGGTACACGGTTTCAACACTTTCATTACACGCAAGGATATTCATATTCCTGTCGTATATTAATCCCCGGTCTGTTGTGACTTTCGTTGTTCTCGTCTGATTACGCAACGCAAGATCCGCATAGTAACCGTAATTGCTAACCATCAAATTGTAAAGCCGAATACCCACAGGAACAAACAGCAGAACACCCAATGTTATTCCAATTCCCAAAATCCTGCGGTGCTGCCCGGAATCTCCCCGAACCCGGACATACTCCTTTTTTCGTCCCGCCTTTTTCATTTTATCCCACCCCTACAATTCCAGCCACTACTTTTGAATGGGCAGCAAGGGAACCCCTCGCCGCCCATTTGCAGCTACTATTAGAATTGTATTGACAGGTCAAAACTTTATGCAAACAAGCCTGTCAGGAACATATAAAAGCGTTCCCATACGCCCTGCTCCGGGGCAGCAGACTTCTGTTCCATATGCACTTTGATGATCTGTGTTTCCTCTGCAGGCACCATACCCAATGCCAAAGCGGTTTTTTCAATATCCACAAGATCATAACCGCTTTCATAGGTTGCGTTCAGTCGGGCATTTTCCTCTTTCAAGACCTCCACATAAGCAGTCATTGCTGCCACATCTGCTTTGGCATTTTCCAACCGGACAACACCCACGATCATCAGCACACTCATCAGTGCAGCCAGACCGATCCCCAAAATTGCCATTGGATCTACTGGGATCACCAAGCGCTTCTTCTTTCTGACCTTGGGAAGCTTCATGGTGTCCATAGGACGTACCGGGGCTACTACCTGTGCAGCACTGCCGCTGGTATAAAAGCGGATATACTGTACATCCGGATGCCTTGCCATAGGATCGCTTCCCTTCTTATCATTTTATAGTTTCTCGCATATTCTCAGCTTTGCACTTCTGGAACGGGGATTCACTTCCAATTCCTCTTCCGATGCCACAATCGGCTTACGGCTGATAAGCTTCACCTTAGGTTTATTACCGCAGACACATACCGGAAAGCTGGGGGGACATGTGCATCCCCTGGCAGCTGCTGCCATAGCAGTTTTAACGATCCGGTCCTCCAAAGAATGGAATGTGATCACCGCCAGACGTCCACCGGGATTTAAAAGAGGAATCGCATCTTCCATTACTTTTTCCACAGAACCCAATTCATCGTTTACCGCAATACGAATTGCCTGAAAACTGCGTTTTGCGGGATGCTGCTTTTCCCGAAGCGCTGCCGGAGGCATCGCACCCCGGATCACATCCACCAATTCCAAAGTTGTACGGATAGGCGCAGCTTCTCTTTTCCGGCAAATCGCTGCTGCAATTTGCGGCGCATATCGTTCTTCACCGTATGCATACAAAATCCGCCGTAACTCTTCCTGAGGCCAACTGTTTACCACAGTTTCCGCGCTCAGTGTATCCATACTGTTCATTCGCATATCCAAAGGGGCATCTGTCATATAAGAAAAGCCCCGTTCTCCGTCATCCAATTGCGGAGAAGAAACGCCTAAATCCAACAGGATACCATCCACACCGGGGATCCCCTGCTCCTGCAGCACACACTTTAATTCACAGAAATTTGCATGAACCAGCGTTACACGATCTCCATACGGTGCCAGCCGTTCCTTTGCCGTAGCCAAAGCTACCGGATCCCGGTCGATACCAATCAGTCTTCCGGTAGTCAACCGCTTGGCAATTTGACCGGAGTGACCAGCACCGCCTAACGTGCCGTCTACATAGATCCCATCCGGTTTGATGTTCAAACCGTCAATGCACTCCTCCAATAGGACGGATATATGAAAAAACTCTTTCATAATCCAATAGCCTCCAGGGATGCCAGCAGTTTCTCAGGTGTAAGATTCTCAGCCTCAAAGGCAGCAAACTCTTCTGCATCCCAAATCTCCGCCTGACCTGCCCGTCCTACGATCATTACGTCCCGTCCGATCCCGGCATAGTCCAGTAAAAACTGTGTCAGAGAAAAACGGAACTGTTTGTCAGGACTGCACTGGTTGGCATTCATAAAAATAAGACTGGTTGCCGCGGAGCGTTGAGAAATGGGGAGTGCATTATAATTCTGGCTTAAAGTATCCCAATCCTTCGCTGTATAAACCGTCAGGCAGCGCCGACCGCAGTTGACACCCAAGGTCACGAAAAAATCCTCACCTAACTCACCGCGAAGCTTTGCCGGTACAAACAGACGGTTTTTATCATCCAGTTTTACAGGATATTTGCCGATCATTGCGCTCACCTCCTCCACTTTACTCCACATAGCTACCATTTTGCTCCATTTACTGACAGTATAACGGATGGTTTTTAAAATTGCAACACTTTTTTATGCTTTTTTTCCGGAAATTTTTACAAAAAAACCGTGTTTTTCGTATTTTAGAACGCTTGTTCGATTATTTATGCTGTTTAACCAAAAAACTCCAATCTATTTTCTTTCCATTTTCCCTGAATCTTTCCTGTTCGTTTTGTCCAACAAAGTAAATAATCCGACAACGGACCTTCCACCTGTTCCTGGACCAACCGGCGCAGCTTTCTTGCCCCCTCCTGTCTGCTTACAGAACAACACAGCTTCTGTGCCAGGTCGTCCGGCAATTGCAATTGGATCCCGTTTGCTGCAGTACGCTCACGCAGCTGCAGCAAATATTTATTGACAATGTCCACCAATGCAGCCTCCTCCAATGGTGTAAAATGGACGGTTCTGTCGATACGACCTAAAAACTCCGGTGTAAAGCGTTTCCGTAAAAGCGCTTCCGTTTCACCGTTTCTACCCGCAGGACGAAAGCCCAAACCGTCACCTTTCAGTTCACCGCCAATATTGGACGTCATTACGATCACTGCATTTTTGAAACTGACTTTCTTGCCTGTGGAATCTGTCAACACGCCCTCCTCCATAATTTGCAAAAGTATCCCTGTAACATCCGGATGTGCTTTTTCAAGCTCATCAAATAACACAAGGCAATAAGGTCTGCGCTTCACTTCTTCCGTCAGTTTTCCGCCCTCCTCGTATCCTACATATCCGGGAGGCGCGCCAATCAGTCGTGCCACCGACTGTTTTTCCATATATTCTGTCATATCCAGACGGATCATAGCTTTTTTATTGCCATACAGTTCTTCTGCCAGCACACGGCACAATTCCGTCTTTCCAACACCGGTTGGTCCGGTGAATAACAGGCTTGCCACCGGTCGGTTCTCATCCCGGATCCCGGACAATCCTCTTCGCAATGTTTCTGCTACCTGGTGCACTGCTTCCCGTTGTCCAATCACCTGTTTTTCCAGGATCATCTCCAAATGCAGAAGCCGTACCCTTTCGTCTTCTGTCAATCGTCCCACCGGAATCCCGGTCCGGGCACTTACTGCCCAGGCGATCTCGCTCCCTGAAACGGTTCGGTTTCGCCGGGATTCCGGAAATCTGGTTGTCATACGCTGCATTTTATCTCTCAGCTCCGCTGCCCTTTCAAATCGGCTTTCCCGCACCGCCTCGTGAAGCTCCATCTCCAGTTCCTGCCGGGCTCCGGTTTTATCTCCCTGCAGCTGCATACGCAAATGTGCGGCACCCTCGTCCAGCAAGTCTATTGCCTTATCCGGCAAATACAATTCCGGTAAATACCTTACTGACAAACGAATTGCTTCTCTTAATGCTTCCTCTGAGATTCGAATATGGTGATGCCGTTCCAAACCCGGTTTCAGTCCTTGCAATATCTGCAATGTCGCCGCCTGATCCGGCTCCTCCACATTCACCGGACGGAACCGTCGCTCCAGTGCCGGATCTTTTTCAATGTATTTTCGATATTCTCCCACAGTAGTGGCACCCAGCATCTGCAGTTCTCCACGACCCAGTGCCGGTTTGAAAATATTGGCAGCATCAATGGCACCTTCCGCCGCACCGGCGCCTACAATGGTATGCATTTCATCCACAAACAAAATAACATCCCCGCTGCGTCTGATCTCCGCCAGCACATCCCGTAACCGTTCCTCAAATTCTCCCCGGTATTTCGTACCTGCTACCAAATTTGCCATATTCAAGCTGATCAGCCGCTTATCCTTTAGTTGTGGCGGCACATTGCCGGCTGCCATTCTCTGTGCCAAGCCTTCCGCAATAGCTGTTTTTCCCACCCCCGGCTCCCCCACAAGTGCAGGGTTATTCTTATTCTTTCTGCTTAGAATACCGATCACCGTATTGATTTCCCGATCCCGTCCGATCACCGGGTCCATCGTTGCCGCTTTTACCAGCATATCCTCGCTGAATTGATCCAGTAATTTCAATGTAACCGCCTCCTTTTCCTTTTTGATTCCATGGGATGCGTCCCATCGAATCCACTCCACCGTTCTATTAAACAATTCCTCCGTATCCACCGCATTCAAAAGCAGCAGTTCCCTTGCGGCACATTTTTCCCGTCTTAAAAGGGAAATAAAAATATGCACACAGAGCACCTGTCTGCTGTGCAATAGCTTCGCCTCATTTTTTGCACCCCGGAGCACCCGTCTTGCCTGTTGTGAAAATCCCTGAGGAAGAGGCAAGCCGGGTGTTCCCGTGCCGTAAAGAACTTTAACGATGCGTTCCGTCAGCTCCGGATCGAAGCCGGAGCCAAATAAAAGCTGCTCTGCCGGTCCCGGCATTTCCGCCATTGCCAAAAGCAAATGCTCACTGCCCACATAGCTGTGTCCCAAGGTTCTGGCGTACCTTCCGGCATTGAGGATCAGCTCCCGCGCCTCCAATGCAAACTGCATAGATTCCCTCCTTTTCCCAAAACCATTCCCGTTCTAAATAAAAAATATACAGTTTTGAAAAAAAGGAATTGCATTTTTAAAAATTCGTGCTAGAATAGAGTTGCACCCGGTAGTGGGTGCGCGATTATACATATACTGGAGGGAAAATCATGGCTTATACAATCACCGACGCTTGTGTCAGCTGCGGCACCTGTGTTGACAACTGCCCCGTTGAGGCTATCTCTTAGGGCGCTGACAAGTACGTCATCGATGCTGATGTCTGCGTTAACTGCGGCACCTGCGCTGAAAACTGCCCTGTTGAAGCAATCGTAGAAGAGTGATTCTCCGATTCCGCAATCTGCCTGCGCAGCCGGTCCACGGTACGCAGGCAGATTTTTTATAGATCAGGAGGCTGCCATGGAACAACTGCATAACGGCTTTACCTTAGAAATCTCTCCCGGTGCATTTCCTTTAAGCACCGATTCCATCGCTTTGGCTGAATTTGCCCACTTACATACCCGTTCTGCCGTATTGGATCTGGGCTCCGGTTGCGGTACCTTAGGACTGCTTCTGTGTGCAAATTACCCGGACTGTACCGTTACCGGTGTGGAACTAACAGAAACGGCGCACAGCACAACACTGAAAAACGCCAAAAACAACAAATTGGAAGACCGTCTATTTAGTATATGTGAGGATATCGCAAACATCCCCAAGCTGTTCCCTCCGGGAAGTATGACTTGCTGCATTTCCAACCCACCCTATTTTACCGGTGGTCCGGAAAGCAAGCAGTTACCTTTGGCAAGACGGGAAGACCGTTGCAGCATCGACACTTTGATGAGTGCTGCCCAATGGGCATTAAAATACGGCGGCGATTTCTTTTTGATCCACCGCCCGGAACGGTTAGCCGAACTGTTTATCAGTGCCGGTGCACATCAACTGGAACCAAAACGGTTACGCCTTTTGCGACACCGTTGTGACGGTCCGGTTTCCCTGGTTATGATCCAATTTCGAAAGGGCGGAAAACCCGGACTTAACTGGGAAGAGGTCTGTCTTTTTGACAGCAAGAATAACCCCACCCCGTATTACAAACAGCTTTACCATCTGTAAACTGAAAGGAGCATCTTTATGCCCGGAATGTTATATCTGGTCCCCACCCCCATCGGCAATCTTGGCGATATTTCCGCCCGTTGCCGTCAAACACTGGAAGAAGCAGACTTTATTGCTGCAGAAGATACCCGGGTCAGTCTGAAGCTATTAAACTATCTGGGAATCAAAAAAAACCTTGTCAGCTACTATGAGCATAACAAGGCGCAAAAGGGCAATGTGATTTTAGACCGAATCCTGGCAGGAGAAACCTGCGCACTGGTATCCGATGCCGGCAGTCCTGCCATATCCGATCCCGGTGAAGATCTTGTAAAACAATGCGCAGAAGCCGGTATCACTGTCTGTGCGATCCCCGGCCCCTGCGCAGTGATCACCGCACTGAGCATTTCCGGTCAGTCCACCGGCAGATTTTGCTTTGAGGGTTTTCTCTCCACGGCAAAGAAAAGCCGCCGGGAGCACTTGGAGTCCCTGGCAAGTGAACAGCGAACAATGATCTTCTATGAAGCCCCCCACAAGCTGCTGAACACCTTGGAAAGTATGGCAGAAGTATTCGGTTCTGACCGTAGCATCAGTCTTTGCCGGGAACTGACCAAGCTACACGAGGAAGTGATTCGTACTACCCTGGGTGAAGCCATTGCCCTTTACTCCCAGCAAGCACCCAAGGGAGAATTTGTTTTGGTAGTTGCCGGCAGCACTCCGGAAGAAAAAGTTGCTGCAACGCCGGAAGATGCTGCTGCCCGGGTCAAGGAGTTGACTGACGGTGGCATGAGTCGTAAAGATGCTATAAAACAAACTGCCAAAGAATTGGACCTTCCAAAAAATGTAGTCTACGATGCCGCTTTGAAGGATGAATCACAACAGTAGAATATGTCAATTTTTCGATAGAAACCTATATTGATTTCCTGAGGATCTGTCATCTATAATGCAAACAGATTCCAAGTAAGTCAATAGGAGGTATCTATGAAAAAAATGATTGCATTGCTTCTTGCTGCTATGACTTTAGGACTGTGCGCCTGTAGCACCCCGGATACGAACAGCAGTGACCCCACCGAAATCACCCAGGTCGTACCTGTGGCAGATCCCGGCACACCTCTTTCCGACGGCAAGACCCTGAAGCTTCTTGCTATCACCAGCAGCTTCGGACTGAACACTACAGAGTTACTGTATGACATTGCCAAGGCAGAGGGCGCTGAAAATATAGTAATAGCAAGGCTATACGCCAGTGGCTGCACATTAAAGGCGCATTATGAAAACGCATCCGGCAACCTCCCCGCCTATCAATACACAAAGAATAACGCAGGCACGTGGGAGAAGATCGAAAACGCCACAATGGAATACGGCATCAAAGACGAGGATTGGGACATCATCTTTATGCAGCAAAGCGCACACAATGCCGGCAGAATCGCAACTTATGCCACCGCAGCCGGTGAAGACTATATTGATCTGGTCAAGGCTTATGTAGACAAGACAAAGACCAACCCCAATGCTCGTTACATCTGGAATATGACCTGGGCATTCCAGCAGGATAACCAACAGGCCGCTTTTCTGGGAGATTATCAAGGCAATCAAATGACAATGTACAATATGATCCTGGACTGCACCAAAGAAAAGGCAGTTCCCAGAACCGATTTTGCCGCTATCATTCCCACCGGCACCGCTATACAAAACGCCCGCACCAGTTACTTTGGAGATACCCTTACAAAGGACACGCTTCATTTGAATAATTTGGGCAGAGTGATCGCCGGCTATACTGTATGGGCTACAGTCACAGGAAAACCGTTGACAGGCGTAAATGTAGGACCTGTAAACAGCTATGATCTTCCGGATATGCTGGAGCTTTCCGTCACTGACCGCCAAGTGATTATGGAAGCCGTGAACAACGCTTTGGAATCGCCCTTTGCGGTCACACCCTCTACTTATACAGAAGCACATTAATGATACAAAAGAATCCCTTGTGAAACTTGAAGCTTCACAAGGGATTTTCTTATTGCATCTTTTTCCGGTAGGCATTGGGCGTAATGCCGGTTACATCTCGGAACTGGCGGATAAAATGAAACGTGTTGCTATACCCCAACCGTTCCGCCACTACCGCCACCGGCATTTTTTCGTTCATTATCAGCAGCGCCTTGGCATAGTCAATTTTCCCCAGTATTACATCCTTTATTGGCGAAATACCAAACATACGCTTATAAACCGTATGGAAGCGGGAAGGACTTAAAGACACCGCCTTTGCCATCTGATCAACTGTCCATTTTCGTTCAGGGCAGGCAAGCATTTCTCCGCGCAATGTCTCAATCTCTTTCCGATCCATATCACCCAAAGCTCCGGTGCTCCCTGCTTCCTGTGCCGTCCGGGCAAGCATCAATATCAAAACACGCATATACGCATCGATCATTTGCTCCCGGAAGGGATGATCCGTCCTGCACTCCCGTGCGATCTTCTGAAACAGATCTGTCACCTCACCCGGTTCCTCCGGGTAAAACACGCAACCCAAAGGAACCGAAGCTTCCTCCAATAACGGTCCGATCTCCGGATATGCGTGCAACCAATTTACCCGGGTCTCTTCCGGAAAATAAAACCAGCGCGGTTGCTTGGGTGCGGAAAGAAAACAAGCATTGGGACGAGTATGGATCACTTCATCCCCTACTTTAATATCCACCGGTGTAGGAAAATGAATTAAGCAATAATTATATTGCACTGCTTTGTCAATGCATTGATTTGCTTCTACTCTCCATTTGTGCTGGATACGGCATACATACATCAGTCATCCCCCTAGTTCATCCTCTCTGTCTATAAATTATACACTGTCACAAAAGGATCTGTCAATATTCCGGTATGAAGTATTCACCTTTCGCATAGTTTCTATAAAGGGGTGAACATATGGTAATGAGTTGGATCCTTACCGGGATGATGATTGTTTCCGTAATAGCATCCATTGTTCTGGGCAACGGTTCTCAGTTAGCTGCAGCGATCCCTTTAGGCGCGCAAAAAGGAATCACCCTGGGGATATCCCTTGCCGGTTCTATTTGCCTGTGGAGCGGTGTCGGGAAGCTGATGGAAAAAGCAGGTTTCACCAGATTTCTTGCCAAATGTCTAAAGCCGATTCTGAAAAAGCTCTTTCCGGAATCTGAAAAAGACCCCGCTTTGGCATCTGCCTTAAGTGCTAATATATGCGCCAATTTTCTTGGATTGGGAAATGCAGCCACCCCTATGGGGATCCGTGCTGCCTGCATTTTGGCAGATAAGAGCCCTGGCGGAGCAGCCAGCAATTCTCTTTGCCGGCTGATCGTTTTGAATACAGCATCCATCCAACTGATCCCAGCTAGTGTTGCTGCCCTGCGCACTGCTTTCGGCTGCAGTACCCCTTTTGACATTCTTCCGGCAGTTTGGATCACCAGCATTTGTTCTGTTGGGATCGGTCTTTTTGCTGCCTTTGTTTTCGGAAGGATGTGGAAGCATTGACAGATTACATTGTCCCTATACTTCTGCTAACCGCTTCTCTGGCGGTTCTTCACAAAAAAGAAAACACGTATGATTTTCTTCTCTCCGGTGCCGCGGACGGATTAAAGCTTCTGGTTTCCCTTTTTCCACCTCTGGTCATCTTAATGACTGCCATCGCAATGATGCAAGCCTCCGGTGTACTTCAGTTGCTAAGCCAATGGATCACCCCGGCATTCCAATTATTTGGGATTCCACCGGAGACCGCAATGCTGGTTCTGATCCGCCCGATCAGCGGCAGCGCCGCATTGGCTGTAGGTGGCGAATTGATGGCGCAGTACGGTGTAGATTCTCAAATCGGAAGAACTGTTGCTGTGATGCTGGGCTCTACGGAAACTACATTCTACACCATCAGCGTCTATTTTGGTGCAGCCGGGATCTACAAGACCCGTTACACCGTACCTGCTGCACTTCTTGCTGACCTTACCGGTTTTTTAGCAGCCTCTGCAGCAGTTCGTTTTCTGTTTTAGATATAATTTGGGCGTAGTGCATATCGCACTACGCCCTTTCGATCAGGATACTGTAAGATAATTAAGGACCTTGCTGTTCATATCTACCAGATAAGCTGCTACATTACCCTCATCATCAGCGATGTAGACTGCTGTTACACAATCATCAAGACTATACCAGGATTCAAATTCAATATATGTATCTCCGCTAAGCTCATAAGTCAATGCCGGTGTGCTGCTATTCTCACTTGTATACACCTGATACATATAGGCATAATTCCCGGAACCGCCGGATACATTTTTCACCTGTACCTTCGCTACATTCTTGCCATTCTCCATCCATTCACTTACCGTGATCGTTCCCTTGATCTTGGCTTTATTGGAGAAGAAAGTCGTGGTATTAGACACTGCTTCATTACCATACTTATCGGTAACCACACAGTACACACTTCTTCCGTCCCGGGCAGCGGTCATTGTTGTTGTATAAGTGTTGCCCTTAAAGGAAGATGTATAAGTAAAATCTGTTGCACCCTTATCCTTATAGTACCATTTATAAGTCAAGCCATCACCGGTAGCAACCACCTTGGCAGTAATGGTTCCTCCCATATTCGCCTTCACTATGGAATCCGATTGACTGCTAATATTAACCGTCCTCATCATAGTCAACGTTACTATGTTACTCTTTACCGACTGACCGTATTTGTCGGTAACCACACAATAGACCCGTCTGCCGTCCCGGTCTGCATTCATCACAACAGTGTAGTGGTTACTGGTAAAGGAAGATGTATACAAGAAGTTGCTGGACCCCTTATTGGCATAATACCATTTATAGGTCAAGCCTTCACCGCTGGCAACAACCGAGACGCCGGCATCTTCACCACTGAGAGCCTTTACAGATACCGGTTGTTGGGTAATTTTGGGTGCTGCTGCCATAGAAATCGTAACCGTAGATGTCTTTACACTCTGACCATACTTATCCGTAACTACGCAGTAGAGCTGTCTGCCATTCCGGGTTGCATCCATCGTTGTAGTATAGGTATTAGATTTAAAGGAGGAAGTGTATGTAAATGCACTTGCACCCTTGTTCTTATAGTACCACTTATATGACAATCCCGTACCGGTTGCTTTTAAGCTGACTGTCAAACTCTTTCCGTTAGCTGCTTTTGCTGATACCGGTTGCTTGGTGATCTTCGGTGCGGCTATCATAGAAATCGTAACAATATCTGTCCAAACTGTTTGACCATACTTATCGGTAATTTCGCAGAAAATCCGTCTGCCATCCCGACTGGCATTCATCGTTGTAGTGTAGGTACTAGACTTAAAGGAAGAGGTATAAGTATAGTATTCTACTCCCTTATTCGCATAATACCATTTGTAAGTCAATCCCTCACCGACAGCAGTGAAACTAACAGTAACTGTTTTGCCGTTGATGGCTGATGCAGAAACCGGTGCCTTTGTGACATTGGGCAACGGAATCCTGGAGATCGTAACGGTATTCGTTTTTGCTGTCTGACCGTACTTATCGGTGACCACACAGTAAAGCTGTCTTCCATCTCTTGCAGCGGTCATAACAACAGTATAGTCTTGGGTCTTAAAGGAGGAGGTGTAGGTGAATACGCTTGCACCCTTGTCCTTATAGTACCACTTATAGCTCAATCCTTCACCGGAGGCGGTGAAGCTGACAGTCAAACTCTTGTTGTTGACAGCCTTGGTGGATACCGGCTGCTTGGTAATCTTCGGCGCTGCTGCCATAGAAATGGTGGCAGTATTGGTCTTCACTGTCTGACCATACTTGTCAGTCACCACGCAGTAGATCTGTCTGCCATTTCTGGCTGCAGTCATCACAGTAGTATATGCGTTGGTTTTGAAGGAAGAGGTGTAAGTAAATACGCTTGCGCCTTTATCCTTATAATACCACTTGTAGGTTAAGCCTTCACCGGCTGCCGCGAAGCTGACAGTCAGGCTCTTATTGTTGGCAGCCTTGGTGGATACCGGCTGTTTGGTGATTGTCAAGCCAGATGTCATTGAAATGGTAACTACATCTGTTGTTGCCGTTTTACCACTCTTATCTGTAACAACACAATACAATTGTCTGCCATTTCTGTCTGCGTTCATCTGGATCGTATAGGTATTACCGGTATAAGCCGTAGTTAGAGAAAATGCACTTGCGTTTTTATTCTTATAATACCACTTATAAGTCAAGCCTTCACCAGAGGCAGTAAAACTGACGGTTGCATTCTTTCCACTAGCTACGCTAACAGACACCGGTTGTTTGGTGATTTTGGGACCGTCACCCTGGAAGATTGCGTAATAGGTTGCATTTCCGCTTGCTTTGAGCGTAGTAATGCCTGTAGTTGCTCCGGCATTGGTAGACCATCCAATAAACTGGTATCCTGTTTTGGTTGCTTTGGGGAATGTAAATGTCATTCCCTGATTCATAATGATATATGTCGGTGTAACCGTTCCACCATTTCCGTTTAGTGTGATCTTATAGTATGTAAAGCCATAGGGTTGTGAAACATTTCCGTGGGAATCCTGGAATGCATAGTAATAAGTTCCGCTACCACTGATCGTTTGAGAAACTGTTTTATCGGAAGTTTTATAGAAAGAATTCTTTGTGTAATCTGAGTTTGTACCGAAATAATAGCCATACAATCCCACATTATCATAGATATCCGCATACAATATCTGCTTTGTATCCGCACCAATAGTAGTTCTAAAGGTTGCCGACGGTTTCTGAATATCCGCAAACTCACGAATCAAACCGGCATTTTTTGTACCTTCCACATAATTAGGTGTATTGCCCCGATCGCAGATAAAATAACCTTTTTCATATTTGAATCCAAAAATACTGTAATTCGTACCAATAGACAAATTAGGAGCATAAACTTTCTGACTGCTGCCTGTACTCAAATCATAAGCATAAACAGCATCCGGCAAGGAATACAGCAATCTGGCTCCGTCACTGTCTAATCTTGCATAGTTTGTACTCCAAATACCGCCGCTTGCGCTCTTCCACTGTCCATCTACTGAACAAAGAACCTTACCGTCATCTCTTTTCAGCTGCTTTGAAGTGTGGTCAATATAGTAGATGTCATTTCCGATCAACTGGAATGCTGCATTTGAATTCTGCCAGTAGGCATTATCATACTTTGTGCTGGTAGGTGTTGTGACATAGTCCACACCGTTTTGTGCATGACCGGTTTCTGCTATACCTGCAGTGGATCTTAAAAAGTTAACATGGTTTACACGACCTGTCATATCCCAAATAGGATCATCCCAGGTAACATCCACGTGATAAGGCAGTCCGTCGATATATACAATATTCCAGGCGTGATCGATCAATTCGGAGGATGTATAGGAATTCTTAACACCTACAATATCCAAAAGATAGCTATATGCCATTGCATAACCTTGACATACTGCCACCTGCTTGGCAAATACACCGTATGCCGTATAGGAAATATCCGGCAATTGACCCTTCAAATAATTAGCATAGTCATACTCGGTCCACATTGCCAATCTATCGTGGATCAAAAGTGCCTTTTCCACATCTGTCAGAGTTGTGTTTGACTCAATTCCGTGAAGAAGAATTTCCGCTGCCTCTGTAAAGCTCTTAAAGCAGGCGGCATATTCAGCCGATGTGTCCGCATAGGTATCATAATACATCACCAGGGATGTCAAAATACCATTGTTGTAATAATATGCCATAGAGTCGCAGTGAAACAATTCCGGAATCGTATTGAACACAAAATAATATAGCTGTTTCACCATCTTATCGGAATAAGGAATCCGGTAAGATTCAATGTTAATCTCCTTCTTACAAGCAGACGTCTGCTCTATAAGGTAGGTTTCAAACTGCTTAATGTTTACCGCAGCTTCCAGCTGTGCCGTACCTGCAGGCGCAGCAAAGCGGTGCACTTCCACAGAGCCAAAACCGGACTCACCCGTTTCCTCTGCCAATGCATTACCGGGAAGTATGACAGTTACCGCCAAAACCAATGTCAGAACGATCATCAGCCATTTAACATACTTACTCTTACACATACTTAAGCACCTCTCCTTTGCATATAATCTCTCTACTGTAAATTATAATATACTTCTCTTTTACTGTCAAGAAAAATGCCCCTGTCGACAAAAAACCTATGATACTCCGTTAATTAAGTTGACTTCTTCCCCCTGCCCGTGATATACTATCTCCATCTTTTTTCCGGAGGGATTCCAAATGAACAAAGTCATTGTTCCAAAGAACTATCGTCCTGTATTAAACAGTTATGATCTGCAGCGTGCCATTGCGCTGACAAAAGATATTTTTCAGGCAGAGTTTACTCAGAATCTTCAACTGAAGCGTGTTTCTGCCCCCTTGTTTGTGAAAGCTTCCTCAGGTCTCAATGACGACCTCAGCGGCAAGGAGCGTGCTGTTTCCTTTGATGTTCCCGCCATTGGTGACGATGCTCAGGTTGTTCATTCTCTTGCCAAGTGGAAACGGCTGGCTCTGCAAAAGTACGGTTTCGGTATGCACGAAGGCCTGTACACTGATATGAATGCCATTCGCAGAGATGAAGAGCTGGACAACATCCACTCCATTTATGTGGACCAGTGGGACTGGGAACGAATCATTGAAGAGCAAGATCGCACTCCCGATTATCTGAAGCAGACTGTTCAGTCCATTGTAGATGTGATCTGTGATGCCAGTGATGCACTGAAAAAAGCATTCCCTGCCATCCAGGTAACTTTGAACCGCCAAGTAAGCTTTATCACCTCTCAGGAGCTGGAGGAGCTTTATCCGGACGAGACACCGGAACGGCGGGAGTATCTGTATGCCAAGGAGCACAAAACTGTATTCATTATGCAGATCGGTGATAAGCTTCGCTCCGGCATTTCCCACGGCAACCGCGCACCGGACTATGATGACTGGACGCTCAACGGTGATATTATTTTCTGGAATGATCTTTTGGGCATTG
>JAZQHW010000113.1:0-2683 GCA_045540795.1 Faecousia sp.
ATGCCCTTTCGATCACCCTGTCCTCAGCCCAAGAGGTGCCCGGAAGCTATATTGATGTTTTGGTTGAATGTGATCACGGTGCAACCGGCAGCATTGCCGTATATGATACAGGAAAGGAGGATGTTCAATGACAGAGTGGAAATGTTTTGTTGGTGAAGAGCACACCTTTTACGGCATCTATCACGATTACTACTAGGATTTCGAGGAACACTGGAAGGCAGATTCCACCCAAAGAAGCAACCATCTGCGGTATTGTAACCAGGTCATTCCGCTGCTTCGTAAGCACGATGAAACCCCAATAAGCGCCTATACCCAGGAAGATTACGATGCCGTCATTCAGGCTTTGATCAAGCGGGGCCAGGATACAAAGAGCAAACAATATATGCCCTATAAGGACGGTACACTGCAGGATTTTCGCCGTTTGATTTACTATGTCGTAGAAACAGCCGCCAGGCACGGCGAATGTGATAATGTGCTCTGGGAAAGCAACTTGAATCCCGAAGCCACAACGGAAAGCGAGGAAGTGAAAGCCAATCAGGCACTGCTCAGCAAATCGCTGACCATCCCGCAAGAGCAGGCAGTGGCCAAGGCGCTTCTTTCTGATCCGCTGCAATCCGGTCAAAATATGGGTCTGCTGTTAATGTATTCCCTAGGCCTGCGCAATGCGGAAGCCTGCGCAGTGGATTACGGCGATATCAAACCGATGCAAACCCATCCTGACTGCCCAGTAATATGGATCTACAAAACCACTGGCTATGACACCAGTGCAGGCAAGCTGGGCGGAAAGACCAGGAATGCCGACCGAATTATCCCGATGCCGGATAAGGTCGCTGCGCTGATCTATGCGCGGCGTCAGTATATAGAGTCGCAGCTTGGCAAGTCCATCGACGATTACCCCATTGTGTGCAACAATGACCGGTGGGATGTGCGATGCTCCGCCCGGGAGTTAACAAATGCAGCCCGCATTCTGTTTCAAAACATAAAAATCAAAGCTGCGCAGATGGCATCCATCAGTGAGGACCTTCAAGAGGACCCTATATCCGATAGAGACAGCCTACCTTTTGAGGATCGAAAAGACCCTACGGCGTATCTGTTCCGTCGTAACTTTGGAACGCATTTACACATTCTTGGTTTAAGAGAACCGGAAATTGAATATGTGATCGGCCACGATATTGATGACCCCTATGAGACGCGAAACGAGTTTGTGGACGAAGAGAAGCTGTTTGCCATTAAGCAGAAAATGGATGGCAGGCCCTTGGTCAATAGCGACCGTTCTCAAATTGGTCAAAGCATCCGCGTGGGAGAGCATCTGCCGTTACAACATACTGCGCATATGCAAGTCCCAGCCGCTTCGGCAGAGACCGAATTGCATATCACCGCAAACGAGCCGACAGATATTATTACAGTCAGGCTTTCTTCCCATCCACAGAATATGCGCATCAAGCTAAATTGCCGTTATTACACCGTAAAAACCTCTGGGTACGACCGTTTCGTGGATACACAGCAGCAATATCATAAGGTGTATTCCAAGGCATAAGAAATGGTAGCCGAAAATGAGTTCTTTTTATAGGAGTGCATTGGGTAACACAGGTCAAACCGCCCTTCTTTGAGAGCCCAAAAACAACAGCCCCATATAAACAAAGAAGCACAGGATTTCTCCACGAAATCCGCTGCTTTTCAGTTGATTTGTGCCCAATATCTAAATCCCTATATGGCTTAAACCCATTTGCCCAATTACGCGGCAATATAACCAGTTCTTCTTAGCCGTGTAATAGCGGTATCTATTTGACGTTCAGTGTACTTCGTTCCCTTGATTTTTACAACGCCATCCTTCACTTTGTCAGCATCCCTTACTTGTAAAAAGACATAAAGTGCTGTTGCCAATAACTCAAGATTACTAGGGGATTCTTTACCAAACTCATCCACAATCTCATTAACAGTTTGGTTATCATACCCATTTGCAAATGTATTGTCTGCAACAGAAATTTTATGCTCCATTGATGTATATTTAATATCCAGAATACCATCATCACATAACTCTCGAACAGCGAAATCTAAATCAGAACTGTAAGGACCATAAAAATGAATACCATAATCGCAACCGAGATTAACATTTTTTGCTTCAATCAAAAACACAATCTTTTGTAATGTTTTTTTACAAGGTGCTCGTTTTATCGCTGATAATCTACTAATAACACTTACAATCGCTTCGTTGTTAACCATTTCTTATTCCTCCAACACTAAAAAACAATCACACATTTTCTAACTCTTTTATTTTTAAGATAACATCATCAGCAATTTCTTTTTCAGCATAAATTCTCTTAATGCTTATTTGCTTTACAATTGAGTCCAAAATTATGGACTCCTCCATAATATTCTTAACTTCATCTGTTTTACTGTTATAAATCATAATGCCTTTACCGCTGTCATCTTTGTGCGATAAAAGCGCAGGTACTAATTTATGTGCAGCTTTATCAACGCCATCCAGCATTACTCTATCACCAAATTCGGATTTTAAAACGTTGAAAATCACTCTTATTTTAGCACCATCAGATTTATCGGAATGTGCTTTTGAATCATAAACGCAAGACATTATCTTACGTTCATTATAGGCTATAACCGTACCATCGTCAGACGAGGTAATCAGACTTAACACACGATTATCATCCCACTTTAGATATTC
>JAZQHW010000114.1:0-8652 GCA_045540795.1 Faecousia sp.
GGGCAAACTGTTACCGGACAGATAAAGCATAGGGATGCCTGTGACGATGGGATCCATACTGCGGAAATTCTGTCAAGTGTGTCGCCGGCAGGATGCGAAACAGGCAGATAGGGAGAAGGAAGATCTGACGGGATCAGAAAAGGAACTGTCTGCCGATACATATAAAAAGACAGCCCCCTAATCCGTTATACAGTATATCGGTTGAAATATTCATACAGGGGAATCAGCTTTTCTAAGAATTCCTTTGCCCGTTGCCCCAAAGCCGGACCGAACATCGCTTCGCTGACTTCTTCGGTAACGGTGCAGCTGATATTGCCCCGCCAGGAATAGAAAGGCTCCAATTCCTCAGAAGGTGCTATCTGGGGTGGACGCTTATACAGATCCGCAGTCACCGGGACACCGGTGGCAGCTTCAGTTTTGGCAATAAGCTCCAAAAATCCCCGGGGTTGCGCTGCCCAGTCCTGCCGCAGCTGCGCCATAGTAGCGGTGCGGGGACGCCACAGACAAAAACCGTAAGAAACACCTTCCGGACGGATCTCAAAGTAAAGACAAGGATTCTCCGCCCACCAGTCAACATCCCGGCGAATACAGATCCAAAGGCTTTCTTTGTATGGCAGAGGATGATGCAGCCGGGCATCCCGATAGATCCGGCTGACTTTGGTAAGATTACCCGGCAGATCGGTAAAAAGCTCTGCAAAATCCTTTCCCAATGCCTTCATTGGCTCATACAGATAGTTTACATAATCTTGCTTATGTTCCATAAACCAGTCACGGTTGTTATTCATCCGGATGCCCCAAAGAAAATCAACGGTTTCCGGAGAAAAGCCTTGAAACAACATATTATCAGCTCCTTTTTTATATTTTAACTTGTGATCGATAATTTTGCAAGAGGGAAGGATTTGACAGGACGAGGAAAGAGGATTATAATTCAATTATCAGAACAAGGAGGTTTTTTATGGTTTATAAAATGAAGGTGGCAGGTCTTTGGCGGGAGCTGCCTATATGTAAAGTGACGGATTCTTTGTACATAGCCGGTTTTGTGATCTTTGGAGATCAGGAATTGACAGTAGCCTGCGCTCGGGAACTGTTAAAGCAGGCACCGGAGTATGACTATTTGATCACCGCTGAAGCCAAGGGTATCCCCCTTGCCCACGAAATGGCACGGCAGGCAAGAAGCGAGAAGTATTTCCTTGCCCGGAAAGCACCGAAGCTGTATATGACTGGTGTTTTCTCTTCTACAGTGAAGTCTATTACCACAGAAAAGGAGCAGACCCTGTATCTGGATGTTGCGGATGCAGAGCTGATGAAGGGAAAGCGGATCCTGATCGTGGATGATGTGATCTCCACAGGAGAAAGCTTAGCTGCATTGGAAACTTTGGTGGAAAAGGCTGGTGGTATTATTGCCGGACGAATGGCAATATTGGCAGAGGGCGATGCCCAAAACCGGGAGGATCTGATCTATCTGGAAAAACTGCCGTTGTTCCATCCGGACGGAACGGTTAAGGAATAAAAACCAGCTTTGAAGGATGAAAAAACAGGAAGCGGGGCTTCCTGTTTTTTATTTACAACCTATGGGGTATCTGTTATAATAAAATAAGATAATGAAAGAAAAACGGAGATGAGTACCGTGGTGTATTCCAACAGTTTTGTAAAAGTAGATCTGGATGCGATTTTGGAGAATTTCCGGCAGATTCGTCTGCGGGCAGGTACAGATGTAATGGCGGTGGTGAAAGCCAATGCATACGGTCACGGAGCTGTGCCGGTGGCGAAGGTATTGGAGCCGGAGGCTGCCTTTTTTGGTGTCTCTTCTGTGGCGGAAGCCTTGCAGCTGCGAAATGCCGGGATCCAAAGACCAATTTTGATATTGGGACCTGTGCCAGCGGAAACCTATGAGGAACTGGTAAAGCGTCAGATCCGTCCGGCAATTTTTACTGTTGCAGATGCAGAAGCGTTATCCCGGGCTGCCCAAAAGCTTCAAATGACGGCATATTTTCATTTTGCGTTGGATACGGGAATGAGCCGGATCGGTTTTCAGGTGACGGAGGAGGCAGCAGAGGAATGTGCAAAGATCACTACACTGCCCGGCATTAAGGCGGAGGGGTTATTCAGTCATTTCGCCACAGCGGATGAAACAGACCTGACCCGTACCCGGCAGCAGGCGGAACAATTTGCAACCTTTGACCGGATGCTGAAGGACCGGGGGGTGAAGATCCCTTTACGGCATTTGGATAATTCTGCGGGGATTATGAATTTTGGATGTCATTATGAAATGGTCCGGGCAGGCATTGTGCTGTACGGACTGTATCCCAGTGAGGAAGTGAATAAAAAGCTGCTGATACTGCAACCGGCAATGAGCTGGCATAGCTGCATCAGCCATATTAAGACACTGGAACCGGACAGACAGATCAGCTATGGCGGAACATTTACAGTTTCTAAGCCTATGCGGGTAGCGACGGTTCCTGTGGGTTATGCCGACGGTTACCGCAGAAGTATGTCCGGAAAGTTTTATGTGCTGATCCGGGGGACTCGTGCACCGATTCTGGGCAGGATCTGTATGGATCAGTTTATGGTGGATGTGACCCATCTGCCGGATGTGCAGCCGGGAGAACCGGTGGTTCTGATGGGAAAAGACGGCGGAGAAGAGATCTCTGCTGAGGCGCTGGGTGCAGCTGCTTCCGGATTTAACTATGAGCAGGTTTGTGACATCGGTTACCGGGTCACCAGAGTGTACTATAAAGACGGAAAGACTATTGAAAAGGAGAACTATCTTTTATAAACGGAAAAAGATGGATATACTAAAACGAAAAGAGGAGGTGCCTGAATGGAAACAGGACAGTCTGTGATCGTGACCAATTCCCAGAAGATACTGAACCAGGTGCGTAAAGCCGTGGTTGGTAAAGATGCCGTGCTTCTGTGGGCACTTGCCGCCATTTTGGCAAGGGGACATATTCTAATGGAAGATATCCCCGGTGTGGGAAAAACCACAATGGCGGTGGCATTTTCCAAGGCGTTGGGGTTGGGCTATAACCGTGTGCAGTTTACACCGGATGTGTTGCCCTCAGATGTGACCGGTTATTCGGTGCTGGACCAGGCAACCGGAAAAATGGTGTACAAGCCCGGTGCGGTGCTGTGTAATCTGCTGCTGGCAGACGAATTAAACCGTGCCACTTCCCGTACCCAGTCTGCCCTTCTGGAGGCAATGGAAGAAGAACAGGTGACGGTGGATGGACAGACCTATCCGCTGCCGGAGCCCTTCATTGTCATTGCCACCCAAAACCCTGCCGGTGCGGCAGGTACGCAGCTGCTGCCGGACAGTCAGATGGACCGGTTTACAGTGCGCCTGTCACTGGGGTATCCTGTCCCTAAGGATGAAATTACAATGGTTCTGCAGCGACAGGGAAAGGATCCGCTGGAGGATGTGGAACCGGTGGTGAATGCCCGGGAGCTTGCGGATATGCAGGCACTGGTGGCACAGACCTTTGTGTCAGAGGAGATCGCCAAATATGTGGTAGAGCTGATGGACGCTACCCGCCGGAGTGATATGCTGAGCCGGGGTGCCAGTCCCCGTGCCACCTTGGCGGTGATCGCTATGGCAAAGTCCGTTGCCCGGCTTCGGGGGCGGGATTATGTGGTTCCCAGAGATGTGCAGGAGGTGCTGGTGAGTACAGTATCTCACAGACTGCATACCTCCGCCCAGGCAGATGGGCAGGATAAGACCCCGGAGCAGGTTCTGCAGGAACTGCTGGGGAAGATCCATCCCCCAAAGATTCACTGATATGTGGGGGCGGCGGATCGGTTACCTGGCTGCGCTATTGGGCAGTCTGGTGTTTTATGGATTTTACAAGGAATGGTTTTCCTGGATCGCCCTTTTGCTTGTTGTTTTTTTACCATGGATCTCTTTGGTTTTCAGCCTTCCCGCCATATTGACGGTGAAGGCGGAACTGCGTTGCCCGGAAAAGACCCGGCAGGATATGCCGGTACGAACGGCACTGAAGCTGAAAAGCAAGCTCCCTACACCCCCGGTGCGGTGTACCATTCGGTTGATAAACCACCTTACCGGTCAGCGCTTTTTGGGAGAACCCGGGGAACGGATACCTACAGAGCATTGCGGCAGAATGACCATTTCCTATCCTTATATGTATGTTTATGATTATTTAGGCTTATTTCGCAGACGGCTGAACAGGGAAGCGGTTTGCACCATAATGATCGAACCGAAGCCGGTGGAAACGGCACAGCTGCCTACCGGAAAACAGACCCGGTCTATGCACCTGTGGCGGCCAAAACCCGGTGGCGGATTTTCTGAAGTCTATGATTTGCGGACTTATCGACCCGGGGACGAGCTGCGGCAGATCCATTGGAAAATGTCAGCCAAAACCGGAAAACTGATCTATCGGGAGGCAATGGAACCGATCCGGCAAGGGAATTTATTGACATTGACTTTGTCCGGCAGCCCGGAGCAGCTGGACAGAAAACTGGGACAGTTGCTGTATTTAAGCAAAGCGCTGCTGGAAAAACAGCAGGAGCATCGCATCAGCTGCTTTACCGGAAGAGGACTAATGGAATATCAGGTCCGGGATGCGGCGACGTTGGAAACTGCACTTCACGGAATGCTTTCAGCATCGCCTGCCCGGGAGGAAGGACACTTCCCGGAGGGACAGGCGCTTTGGCAGAAGCATATAGGAGGTGGCAAGAATGAAGCTTGAAAAAGCCATTTCCTGGGTATGGGGCTGCCTGCTGGCATTTATCGTCAGCAGTGCCAGTGTGTGTTGCCTTGCCACCGGCTTTTATATGACGGTGGATATCGGACACTTAGTGATATGGTGCGCTGCAACGTCTTTGTTTTGCAGTGTGTGTTATGTACTGCCTTTAGGACCGGTACCCATTACCGCAGCCGGCTTATTGGGTGCGCTGTTATGGCAAAGTGGAAAGCTGGAAGAGACCTTCCAGTCGCTGATCTACCGTTTGTCCCGCCAGTATGACCTGGCTTACGGCTGGGGCATCCTGCGTTTGGGAATGCGGACGGCAGAAGATCTGGAAACCACTTTGGAACTGGGTCTTTGTATTTTGGGTGTACTGATCGCTATGGCAGTAGCCTGGGCGGTGTGCAAAAGAAAACCTATTTTTCCGGCAATCGTTTTGGGACTATTGCCTTTGGCTGCGTGTCTGGTGGTAACGGATACCGTTCCGGAGCAGGGGTGGTTGTATTTACTGTTGCTGGGTATTATCTTATTGCTTCTGACCCATACCACACGGCGGCAGGATGAAACCCAGGGAAACCGCCTTTGTACTTTGTTGGTTTTGCCGGTGGGTGTGCTGCTGCTGGTACTGTTTGCTGCGGTTCCCAGAGAAACTTATACAGGGCAGGTAAATGCCCAGAATATGGTGGATACCCTGTTGCATACGGAACTGGTGGAGAATCTCTTCGGCAGATTTGTGGAAACCGGAACCACTGGTTCCAGTGTGGATGGCGGCACGGTGCAGTTGACTACTGTGGGAATTCGCCGAAGCTCCCAGGCAGAGGTTTTGCGGGTCACCGGTAATTATTCAGACCATCTGTACCTCAGGGGACGGGCGCTGGATGCCTATGACGGACTGACCTGGACCGACAGCGGTACCGGTACAGAGAAACTCCGCTGGGAGGTATTTACCGGAGAAAAGGGTGGCGAGGTGGTCATTACTACCAAGTATGCTCACCGGATGCTCTATTTGCCCTATTATACGGAGAGTATCGATCTTAACACCATTACCCGGGGTAAGGAGAATACAAAGAAACTGACACAATACTCCTTTGCTTGCTATCAAATGCCGGAAGCTGCTGTTTACCGGGAAACATTTCCCTCTCCACAGACACCGGCTTCTTATGATTTGGATGTAACGCCCTATTTGCACTTAAGTGACAGTGTAAAGCAGTGGGCAGTTCCCCTGGCACAACAAATCGTGGGAGATATAAAGAATCCTTATCATCAGGCATTGGCAATTGGCAGCTATGTAAGAAGCTCTGGGAAATATGATACGGAAACCCGGCGAATGCCCGGAAGTGAGGATGATTTCGCCCTGTGGTTTTTAGAGGACAGCGAAACCGGTTATTGTGTCCACTTCGCCACGGCGGCAACGGTGCTTTTGCAGGCGGCTGGAATTCCGGCAAGATATGTCACCGGCTATACCGCAGAAGTGAAACGGGGACTGACGACTGTAGTCCGTTCGGACAATGCCCACGCCTGGGCAGAGTATTGGATCCCCGGTTTTGGCTGGACAGTTTTGGAAGCAACACCCTCTTCAGAAGAAGGGGAGATGACCACTGCCCCGGAAACGGAAGCTACCGTCCCTGTGGTAGATCCCACGCAACCGTCCGGAGAACAAACCCAAAAGCCGATCCCGGATACGCGCCCCGGAACCACGAACCAAGAAAATCCTCCTGCTCAGGAGCGCAAAATCAACTTTGGCGCAATTCTACGGATCTTGGGGATCCTGGCAGCCGTGCTGACGGGAGCAGGTGTGATCATATTGCAGCGTGTGCTGCGGATCCGGATCCGGAAAAAGCGGTTTGCCAAGGCAGGAACTAACCGGCAGGCGATTCTTTTGTGGCAAATGGCAGTCCGGTATGCCAAGTTGTTAGGGCAGATGCCGGAGGCAGGATTGTTTGATATCGCGCAAAAAGCAAAATTCAGCCAGCATACGCTGACACAGGAGGAATTGCTGCCGCTGATAAACTACCTGCAGGAGCGCCGGGAGGAATTGGAGCTAAGATCTGTATTTTGCCGGCTTTGGTATCGAATTGTGCTGGCACTGTATTGATTCCAAAAGCTTTTAGCAAAAAAATGAGGAATCCGGAAAAAACTTATAAAAAATTCTTGCAGTGTGAAAAAAATACTTGTATAATGGTGCTATCTTTTTTTAATAAAATGGAGGGAATAGTTATGTCAACCAATGTTCGTCCCGAATCTATGCAGAGAATTACCACCAAGGAACAGGCAGATGCTTTTATCGCGGAGCAGATCGCAGAAGTTCGTGCCCAGGTGGGAGATAAGAAGGTCCTGCTGGCATTGTCTGGCGGTGTGGATTCTTCTGTGGTTGCAGCTTTGCTTATTAAGGCGATCGGCAAGCAGCTGGTTTGTGTCCATGTAAACCACGGCTTGATGCGGAAAGGTGAGAGTGAGGATGTGATCAAGGTGTTCGGTGAGGAGCTGGATGCCAATCTGATCTATGTGGATGCGACAGACCGTTTTCTGGATCTGCTGGCAGGTGTGGCAGATCCGGAAAAGAAGCGTAAGATCATCGGCGGCGAATTTATCAAGGTCTTTGACGAAGAGGCTGCCAAGCTGGAGGGCATTGACTTTCTGGCACAGGGCACTATCTACCCCGATATTTTGGAGAGTATTAAGGCTGCAGAAAGCGGTAAGCCGGTGAAGTCCCATCATAATGTGGGTGGCTTGCCGGAGGATATGAAGATGGAGCTGGTGGAGCCGGTGAAGCTTCTGTTCAAGGACGAGGTTCGTGTGGTAGGTGAGGCTTTGGGTCTGCCTCATACAATGGTCTATCGTCAGCCTTTCCCCGGCCCCGGTTTGGGTGTCCGCTGCCTGGGTGCTATTACCCGGAACCGTCTCCACGCTTTGCGTGAGGCAGACGCAATTCTGCGGGAAGAGTTTGATAAGTGTGGTCTGGCAGAAAAGGTCTGGCAGTACTTTGTGGCTATCCCGGATCTCAAGTCCGTGGGTGTGCGTAACGAAATGCGCTACGAAGGCTGGCCTGCCATTATCCGTGCAGTGAATACCACCGATGCAATGACCGCTACCATCGAGGAGATCCCCTACGCAGTGCTGCATAAGATCACCCAGCGGATCACCACCGAGGTGGAGGGTATTAACCGTGTTCTGATGGACCTGACCCCGAAGCCCGTAGGCACCATCGAGTGGGAATAATACCGATTTAACACAATAAATCTATAGTAGCAGGCAGTGATTTTCATTGTCTGCTATTATTTTTTCATTGTTATTTAAAACAGAGCCACAGAAATCGTAAATCACGATATGATTTACACTTAAGCGAAGTACGGCGGCAGGGAGATTTTCTCTCTGCCGTCGTTTACTGTAAATCTTGTTCAAAAAATGTTGAAAATTTGCTATTGCAAACAATTATCATATGTGCTATAATATTTCAGAACAAAATACGATATAAGAAGATACGGTTTGAAAAGTTGAAAACTTAGTAAATGAAAAAGGGAATCAGGTTCGAATCCTGAACAACCGCCATTACTGTATTTGACTGAATGGAAACACAAAGTCCATTGAAGTGCCCCGGTAGCAATGCCGGCACTTTGAGAAGGGTCGTTTCCGGGCAATATACATTGCCGCATCATAAGTCAGGAAACCTGCCGTGTCTTTTTAGGTTCAACACAACTTTGGTGAGAAGAGTGCAACCGATTTATCGCCGCATAGTGCGGCTTTGGGTTTGCATTCTTTTTTTGTTTGTAAAATACCAAAGCCATTTTTTGCTGTGCCTGTGTTTAAATCTGTTGTACTCTTTTGACCTGTTTGGTTGAAAGAGTATTTTTTTATTTTGTAAAGGAGGTTAATTACGTGACAAACGATGAGAAAAAGTCCTTGGCGGAAGAACTTTTACGACAAAAGCACAAGGAACTCGGAAGACTTCCAC
>JAZQHW010000115.1:0-10927 GCA_045540795.1 Faecousia sp.
GCCAATGCCTCTACGCCCAATGCCGGAGAAGTCATCGGCATTTTGGCAGGGGTCACTCCCGGGGCAGTGCGCAGCGGTATGGAAGCTGCCCTGGCGACCTTGGAGCAGGTCGGCTTTGAAACTGCCGGGGAAGTACCGTATCTTGCCTGTACTGTCAGCCGCACCGGCACATTCCTTGCCAGGGAAGCCGGTGTGAAAGAGGGAACGGCATTGGCATATTTGATCGCACCGCCTTTGGAAAGTATGTATGCAATGGATGCCGCATTGAAAGCGGCGGATGTGAAGTTATGTAAACTATATAACCCTCCCAGTGAAACCAATTTTGGCGGTGGATTGCTCAGCGGCACCCAGTCTGCCTGTGAGGCAGCTTGTGCTGCCTTTGCCCAGGCGGTGCGGGAAGTGGCGGAGGATCCCCGATGAAAGGAGCAGGCTATGGAGCTGGATAAGGATCTTTTGGCAAGGCAGGAGGCACGGCAGCTGACCAAGAAGGCAGCGGCAGCCCAGGAAAAACTTGCCCGGATGGATCAGAAGCAGCTGGATCAAATTGTAGAATCGGTATCCCGGGAATTTTCTTCGGCGGCATTGGAGCTGGCAGAGCTGGCAGTCCGGGAAACCGGTTTTGGTAATGTGGAAGATAAGATCACAAAAAACCGTTTTGCTTCTCTTACTTTGTGGGAAGCGATCCGGGATATGAAAACCGTGGGGGTATTAAAAGAGGATTCCGGGGAAAAGCTATGGCAGATCGGTGTGCCGGTGGGCGTCATTGCTGCCATCGTACCCAGTACGAACCCCACCTCCACTGTTTGTTATAAAGCGATGATCGCATTAAAGGCAGGATGCAGCATTGTATTCTCTCCCCATCCCAAGGCGTTGGAGTGTACCATGCGGGCAGCAGCGGTGGCAGCAAAGGCAGCAATGGCAGCTGGTGCACCGGAAGGGTCGGTCTCCTGCCTTTCCGTACCCAGTCTGGATGGCTGCCGGGAGCTGATGGGAGCAAAAGAGACCTCTTTGATCCTTGCCACCGGTGGACCGGCAATGGTCCGGGCGGCATATTCCTCCGGCAAGCCTGCCATCGGTGTGGGTGCAGGGAACGGACCGGCATATATCCACACTTCCGCGGATGTAGACCAGGCGCTGAGCCATATTTTAAGGTCAAAAACCTTTGACTACGGCACAGTCTGCGCTTCGGAGCAGAGCATCATTGTGGAAAAGAAAATGGAGCAGCGGGTCTGTGCCGCAGCCAAGGAAAAGGGCTTTTATTTTATGAGCACCCAGGAGGCAGGACGGCTGGCAAAGCTTCTGTTCAAGCCCAACGGTGCGCTGGATCCCCAGGTGGTGGGAAAACCCGCACAGGCATTGGCAAAAATGGCAGGCTTTTCCGTGCCTGCCAACACCGGTGTGCTGGTTGCCCGGGAGCAGGAGGCAGGACCTACCCGTCCCTACTCTATGGAAAAGCTGTGTCCGGTGCTGGCATTTTTTGTAATGGATACAGAGGATGCGGTGCTTAAGAAGGTGGTAGAGGTGCTGCGCCACGAGGGAAGCGGACACACCTTTGCCATTCACGCAAAGGACCGGGAGGTCATTCGCCGGTTTGCTCTGGAGGTGCCGGTGTCCCGGTTTTTGGTGAACACACCGGCGGCACTGGGTGGGATCGGTGCTACTACCGGCTTGTTCCCGGCATTGACGTTGGGCTGCGGAGCCGTGGGCGGCAGCTCTTCGTCCAATAATATTTCCCCCATGGATCTGATCAACATCCGCCGGGTGGCGTGGGATCTCAAGGGAATCCCGGAAAAAGCACCGGAGCAGGATTCGCTGGTGGAACTTTTAACAGTAAAAATTTTGGAACGGCTCAATGAAAGGAAGGAATCGTAAATGAACACAAATGCTTTGGGTATGATCGAAACAAAGGGTCTGGTAGGCGCTGTGGAGGCTGCGGATGCAATGGTCAAGTCTGCCAATGTGCAGCTGGTAGGCAAGGAGCAGGTAGGCGGCGGACTGGTGACTGTAATGGTGCGTGGCGACGTGGGTGCGGTTAAGGCAGCCACCGATGCCGGTGCTGCGGCAGCGGAAAAGGTAGGGGAGCTGGTGAGTGTCCACGTCATTGCCCGTCCCCATACAGAGGTGGATGCAATTTTGCCCAATGGGAGATTGAGCAGCGCCGGCGGCTCCGGGAGTAAGTAATGCTCTACGACCTGGAAGCGGTGCGGGATAATATCCGCAACCGGGACGGACAGCGGGTGTATTACCTTGGGAAAGGGGATCAGCTGACTTCCCGGGCAAGGGACTATTTGCAGCAGGCACGGATCCCCATCCTTCCGGCAGCAGAGGCAAAGCCCCACAGATATCGGCTGGCCAGTGGCGGCTTTATGGAAGAAAAGCCGGAGCATATGACCCACTTGTCCGGAGATATCCTGGTGCCCAAGACCCATCCCCGGATCCTGTTCCGGGGTGCGATGGATACTTTAGAGGGACTGTTGTTACTCTGCCAGCTGAAAGTGCCCCGTTGGGAAAAGGAGCTGGGAGAGATCCTGGCATTGGCAAGAAAGGTGCTCTCCTGTGAGGTGCTGAACGAGCCTTTGCCGGAAACGCCTTTGTGCGGACTGACCCGGGAGCAGCTGCGGCAGCACTCCCACCGTCCCCAGGATTATTATTCCCAGCCCCATTTTATGCCGGAAAAAGAGGACGGCGAAGCAGTTTTACAGTTAAACCGGGTACGCTGTGCCGTTCGGGAAGCGGAGCTAAAGGCGGTGGCGGCAGTTCCGGACAGGCAGGATCTTTTACAGGCGATGAACCGAATGAGCAGTATGGTGTATATTCTGATGATCCGGCAGCGGGCAGAGAAAAACGGGAGATAAGGGGAGAAGCAAATGGAAATGGAGCAATTGGTGGAGCAGGTGCTGCGGCGGGTGTTTATCCCCCTGGAAGCTTCCGGTCGGCACGTTCACGTCACCCGGGAGCAGGCGCAGATCCTCTTTGGCGGTCCTCTAACGGAAAAGCGTCCCTTGTCCCAGCCGGGGCAGTTTCTTGCCCATCAGCGGGTGACGGTGATCGGACCCAAAGGCAGCTTTTCCAATGTGGCAGTCCTGGGTCCGGAACGGGAGGAAGCCCAGGTGGAGGTGTCCCTGACAGACTGCAGAGTGCTGGGTGTTCAGCCACCGGTGCGGCTTTCCGGATCTGTAGCCGGCAGTCCCGGTGCGGTGCTGGCAGGACCCAAAGGACAGGTGAATTTAGACCGGGGGGTGATCGTTGCTATGCGGCATATCCATATGACCCCGGAGGACGCAGCCCGGTTCGGTGTGCAGGATAAGCAGAAGGTGCGGCTGCAGACCTTCACCAAACGGCCGGTGATTTTGGAGGATACGGTGGTGCGGGTGAGTAATCACTTTGCCACCTATGCCCATCTGGATTATGATGAAGCCAATGGTTGTGGGTTTACAGAGGGCGATTTGGGGAGGATCCTGCAATGAAAGCATATTTGGTAGGCAGGGAGCCGGGGTATCCCCTGGGGTATGAATACACCGGTCAACCGCCCTATGATGCGGTGGTGATCGGTTCTCTGACTTTGGGGCAGCTGCTGCAGTTTCGGGAAGAGGCGGTGCTGTCTGCCCTGGCAGAGGGAAAGCCGGTGGTACTGTATACTCCGGGTCTGCCGGAGGCAAAGGGCAGCCGGGGACTGTCGGCAGCGTTGGCTTCCAAACGACGGGAGCTGAAAAGCTGGGGCGTTGTCTTTACCGATGGTGCCCAGCGGCGGCTGGTGACAGCGCAGGAGGCACGGGAGCTGCGGCTGGCAGGAAAACAACCTGCCCCCGGTGCGGTGCTGACACCTTTAGCAAAAGAAATTTTGGAGGGAACGGTATGATGATCGGAACGGTGACCGGGTCTGTGTGGGCGACCCGAAAGGCAGCCTGCCTGCAGGGACAGACTTTTTTGGTGGTGGATACCCTCCGGGGTGTGGTGGTGGCAGCAGACCACGTAGGCGCCGGAACAGGGGATAAGGTCCTGCTGGTCACAGGCTCTGCAGCCACCCGGTTTTCTATGGAAGCACCGGTGGATGCTGCCATTGTGGCAATTATTGACCCGGAGAAGTAGGAAGAGAGGGAAACGGGTATGTCGGCACACGAATTGCTAATTACCATTATGGCGGTCTTCTGCGTGTTAGGTGCGGTGGATCGGATCTTCGGCAGCCCTTTAGGGTTAGGTAAGGAATTTGAAAACGGCATTTTGGCAATGGGCTCTCTGGCGTTGGCAATGGTGGGTGTGATCGCACTGGCACCGCTGCTGGCAAAGCTGCTGCGACCTGTGGTAGTGCCGGTATATACCTTTTTAGGAGCAGACCCGGCAATGTTCGCAGGCACGATCCTTGCCTGTGATATGGGCGGTGCCAGCCTGGCAGCAGAGCTGACGCAGGATCCTCAGGCGGCACTGCTGGGTGGAGTCATCGGCGGCTCTATGCTGGGGGCAACCATTGTGTTTACCATTCCGGTGGCATTGGGAATACTGGCACCGGAGGACCGTCCTGCCCTGGCAAAGGGAATTTTGGCAGGAATCGTAACGGTGCCGGTGGGAATTCTGGTAGGTGGACTGGTGGCAGGGTTTCCGGTTATGCTGGTGCTGCGGAATCTGGTGCCTATTGTCCTTATTGGCGGAATCATTGCTTTGGGACTGTGGAAGGCAGAAAAAGCTATGATCAAAGGCTTCAGCTGGTTCGGCAAGGGGATCGTGGCGCTGATCACCTTGGGATTGGCAGCTGCCATCGTCAAGGCACTTACCGGTTTTGAGATCTTGCCGGATATGGTTCCCATTGAAGAAGGCTTTCAAACGGTGGGTGCTATTGCCATTGTGCTGGCAGGTGCGTTTCCGCTGGTGTATGTCCTTACCCGGGTGCTGCGCAAGCCTCTTTTGAAGCTGGGAAAGCTTTTGGGCATCAACGATACCGCTGCAGCGGGACTGGTGGCAAGTCTTGCCAATTCCATTGCTACTTTCAATATGGTGAAGGATATGGACAGACGGGGCAAGGTGGTGAATATTGCCTTTGCGGTATCGGCTGCTTTTGTATTCGGTGACCATATGGGCTTCACTGCCGGATATGCGCCGGAAATGCTTCCGGCAGTGATCGCAGGAAAGCTGGCAGGGGGTATCAGTGCTGTGGCGGTGGCGCTGCTGCTGACAAGAAAAGCAGAAGCTTGACAGAAGCTGCCCTTTGGGATATAATGGCAAGGATATGTAACGGCTTTGAAAAGAAGAGTACCCGGGAAGGAACGGTCAGAGAGCCCTGTTTTGGTGAAAATGGGCACGGAGGATACCGGGGAAGATGGTCTTGGAGCCGGACTGTCGATAGGTAGGCAGTCCCGGGTGCGCCCGTTAAAGCGTGGTTGAGGTGCTTTTTGGCACGAAACAAGGTGGTACCGCGGTAAATTTTATCGCCCTTGCGTAAGCAGGGGCGATTTTCTTATTACAGGAGGTTATTATGAAAGGAAATTATTACATTACAACACCCATTTATTATCCCTCTGCCAAGCTGCATATCGGACATACCTATTGCACCGTGGCAACGGACGCAATGGCACGGTATAAGCGGCTGCAGGGCTACAATGTGAAGTTCCTCACCGGCACCGATGAGCACGGTCAGAAGATCGAGGATAAGGCAAAGGAAGCCGGTGTCACCCCCCAGCAGTTTGTGGACGATATTGTCCTGGGCGAGGGCGGTGTGCTGGATCTGTGGAAGCTGATGAACATCAGCTATGACCGGTTCATCCGTACCACCGATGACTATCACGTAGCTGCCATTCAAAAGATCTTCAAGAAGATGTATGACAACGGAGATATCTACAAAGGCACCTACAAGGGTAAGTACTGCAAGCCCTGTGAGTCCTTCTGGACGGAAAGCCAGCTGGTGGACGGCAAATGCCCCGACTGCGGCAGAGAGGTGCAGGACGCAGAGGAGGAAGCATACTTCTTCCGTCTGTCCAAGTATGCAGACCGGATCCAGGATCTGCTGGAAAATACCGATTTCCTGGAGCCCCGGAGTCGTGTTCACGAAATGGTGAATAACTTCATCATGCCGGGTCTGGAGGCTCTGTGTGTTTCCCGTACCAGCTTCACCTGGGGTGTACCTGTGGATTTCGATGAAGGTCATGTGGTCTATGTGTGGATCGACGCACTGTTCAATTATATGACTGCCCTGGGCTTCTGCAATGATAAGTATAACGATCTGGCAGATTTCTGGCCTGCTGATGTCCACTTTGTGGGTAAGGAGATCGTCCGTTTCCATTCCATCATTTGGCCCGCAATGCTTATGAGTCTGGATCTGCCCCTGCCCAAGAAGGTTTACGGTCACGGCTGGCTGCTGTTGGATGGCGGCAAGATGTCCAAGTCCAAGGGCAATGTGGTGGATCCCTATATCCTGGCGGAGCGCTTCGGTGTGGATGCCCTGCGGTTCTTCCTGCTCCGTTCCTTCCCCTTCGGCTCTGACGGCAACTTCTCCAACGAGCTTCTGATCTCCACCATCAATACAGACCTTGCCAATGACCTGGGCAACCTGGTCAGCCGGACGGTTGCTATGGCACAGAAGTATTTTGGTGAGGCACTGCCTGCCCAGCAGGAAGCCAACGAGGCAATGGATGCAGAGCTGATTGCAATGGCACAGGGTCTGCAGGCAAAGTATCAGGAGCAGATGGATGCCTACGCATTCCAGAACGCATTGGCAGATATCTTTAAGGTCATTTCCCGTGCCAATAAGTATATTGACGAAAACGCACCCTGGGTGCTGGCAAAGGACGAGGCACAGAAGCCCCGTTTGGCAAAGGTCCTTTATAACCTTTTGGAAACTGTCCGTATTTGTGCAGGTCTGCTGACACCCTTTATTCCTGCAACGGTGGAGGAGATCGGCAAGCGGCTGGGCGGTGCCCGGATGGATTGGGATTCTTTGGGGACCTTCGGTGTTCTGCCTGCTCAGGTGGCAACCGTCAGCGGCGCTGCTCTGTTCCCCAGGATCGATATGGAGAAGGAGCTGGCTGCTTTGGAAGAGCTGAGTAAGCCCAAGTCTGATATCGAGATCGAGCCTTATACGGAGGAGAAGGTGGACTTCGACACCTTCTGTAAGTCCGATTTCCGGGCAGTGAAGGTCAAGGATTGCCAGCCGGTGAAGAAAAGCGATAAGCTGCTGCAGTTCACATTGGATGACGGCACCGGTACTGACCGGCAGATCCTCTCCGGCATTGCCAAGTTCTATAAGCCGGAGGAGCTCATCGGCAAGACTTTGGTGGCGATCACCAACCTGCCCCCCCGGAAGATGATGGGCAAGGAATCCTGCGGTATGCTGATCTCCGCAGTGCATAATGAAAAGGGCGAGGAAAAGCTGAATCTTCTGATGATCGATGATGCCATTCCTGCCGGCGCAAAGCTGTGCTAATGTATTGGCGCTGCATCCAAAAGGATGCAGCGCCAAAAATTTGCAGGCTGTACCAAAAGGTACAGCCTGCATTTTTCGGGACTTTTTACAGTCTTTTTTAATTCAGGGATTCCAGCAAATTGGGGATAGACCAATCTTCCATAGCGTCCTTAAAGATGTTGTAGAGATTTGTCAGTTGGGTCTGATAGGTGTCGAAATAGTCCCGGTCTGCCAGTTCCACCTGTTGCTGCAGGCTCCGGACACGGGTCACGCCGAACAGGTACTCATTGGCTCCGGTCTGGATATACGCTCTGCCGTAGACAGGCATTGCCGCATAGGTCTTGTTGATCGTTGCACCGTTTGCAGCCTTCATCACATTGTAGAGCATAGAGCTGGTGCTTTCACCGGTGCCGAAGGTGTTTCCTTCAAACCGGGTGTACTTACTGGTGTTGCCCATTGTTTCTGCCGTAGGTGCGCCGACAACGCTCATTGCCACACCGTAGAAAAGCACCTTCTCCTTCACCATATGATCACCGTTAAAGGTATTGTTGTAATACAGTCCAACGGTATCCGGATTCAGCGCCATAGACTGAATATTCAGTCCCACTGCGTGGAAGGATGCCGTGCCGTCTTTTTCGGTGATCATCAAATAAGGATTGGAAGCTACTGTTGCTTCTGCACCCCGGATCTCTCCGGTGGCAGTCAGCTTTCCGTATACCCCGTCGGTAATGTCGAAATCATCAGTCTGACTGTCCTTAACGGAAAGTACACCGCCTTCGGCAAGCTCACAGGTAAGATCATTGCCGTTGAGATCCAGCTTTACCTGCTTGCTAAGGGTAACAGAGCTTGTCTGCTGGCAGCCCAGAATGATTTCCACACCGTCACGGGTAACAAAGGTGTCTGCTACATCGGCAAGCTCACCCTGATTCAGTATCAGCCGCAAGCCACCAATAGTACCGGTGGTATTATCGGTTCTGCCGTGGATGGCGTTTGCTGTCAGATCAATGCCGTCAGCGATCACGGTAACCGTACCGTCTACATTGCCGGCATCCCGGCTGCCTGCGCAGATGTTGGGAATGGTTACATTTTCTCCCAAAGTCAAAGTGACATCACCAGCCAGATTTCCCCGCTTGGCATTGCCGCAATACAAGTCGCTTCCGGAGGTGTTTGCCATAGAGAGGGTCACAGTACCGCCAATGGCACCGGCGTAACCGGATTGAATGGTGTGAGAAGCTTCGCCACCGTCGATGGTGAGCTTGGCATCTCCGGTAAGAATGCCATAAAAGCCGTTGGCGTAAATGTTTCGCCAGGTACCGGAAAGCACCGTCAGGTCTGTGGAAGCAGCGGTGCCGGTGGCATCATAGTAGCCACCCATAATGCAGAAATATACGTTCCGGGAATTGGGAACGGTAATGACATTGTTGCCTACTGTGAAGGGGTGACCCTGGGCACAGAGGTAGCTCAGAGACTGGGAGCTGGAGTAGGTCAAAGTCATATTTTCCAGGGTGGTGGGACCGTTAAACTGAATCTGCCGCAGTCCCTGATTGGATTCGGTGGTGGCATAGTCCAGTCCGTCTGCCTGGGTAGCACCGGCAATGACTACAGGATAGGTGTGAGAGGGCAGAACAGTAGGCGCAGCCAAAAGGGTGTAAGTGCCGGAAATGATGATTCTGCCGGTTGCGATTTCCGAGGCATCAGCCATCCGCTTGTCCAGCTGACTGTAGGCTGCTTCAATGGTGTTGACGGCTTGCTCCTGGGTGTAGCCGTCGCCGCCTGCGGGAGCACTGCTGTTCAAATAAACAATATGCTCTTCGTAATCGGTATAGTGAAGGGTAAGAACGGCATTGCTGCTGGGCAGGGAATCGTTGGTTGCCTGGAAGCGGACATAATAGGTGCCCGGCTCCAAGCCGTCAATGGCGGTAGTTCCTGCAGGAACCTTGGTATAGGTGGTTTCCCCTTCTGCCCGGTATTCATAGGCATACAGGGCGTCCAGTCCGGTAATAGAGCCGGTTTCACCGGGCTTTCCGGGGTTGCTGACATCCAGACCGGTGGGGGCACTGGGTGCTTCCCCAAAATCCAAAGTTCCGTTTTCATTGAGGTCGTGAATGTAGCGGTAAATGGGGAATACACCGTCGGTGGGGGTGAGGACTCCCTGCTGGGCAAGTGTGCCATTGTGAGAGCTCAGATCATCCACATCCGGCTCCATCAGCATAGCCAGGGTGATGCCCCGCTCCTGATTCATATAGAATACATAAGCACCGTCGGGGAAGTTCACTACAGATTCTTCTGCGAGACCAGCCTCGGTTACAGTACCGGTATATTGCTGCAGAGAAACAGACGCGTTGGGGGCAAGGAAGGAATAGGCAATGCCCTGCTTGTCCATCAGATCCAGAACAGACTGTGTATAGCTTTGTCCTGCGGGGATGACATAGGCAGTGGGGGCAGGACGGGTGCGCTCTTCCACGGAATAGAGATGGGGAACATAGTCCACTTGTTTGGTGGCTCCGGTTTGACCGACTCTTGTTCCGGTTATAGTGCGGGAGGGAACATCCACAGCACCGGTGGAGAGGATAAGCTTGTCGCTTTCCTCGTAGGTGGTACCTGCGGATACGATGGCGGATTTTTCACCGGCGACGAGCTGCTTGATCTCCGTTGCGTGTTCTGCCACATAATCGATCATAGCCTCGGTGGTGATCACGTGGCTCACTACCCGGCGGGGGAAGCCGCTCAGACCGTAGTTAATGCCACGGGATTCCATCAGGATGCACAGCGTACCCTGATGGGCTGAGTAGGTACGGGAGATGTTGGCGTTATTTGCATTGAGCTCGTTGTTGTAGTAACGGTAGTTCAGACCGTTTTCCTCCATAGCAGTAAAGGCATCTTGGATCATATCCATACCGGTTTGGAAGAATGCATCACTGTTACGGTTGGTGTAGCCCATGGAGATCATAATATCACCGGGCGCAAGGACGGAGGATGCGGAGTTCATAAGGTATTCGTGACCGTCAAAAACTACTTCCGGTGCCAGGGTGCGGTAGGTCTTCAGGAAAGCAACGGTTTCTATGCTGGATACCCGCATAAAATCCCGGTTGGGGTCTACGTCGTTATTCAGATAACGACGGAAATTGTAGGAACCGTCGGGATTTGCCCGGGGGATGATGCAGAAATTGATCTTGTCCAAAGTATCCGCACCGTTTTCATCCAATCGCCGGATAATGGACAGAGCGGCTTCACCGGCTGCAGGTTCGTTGCCGTGGACATAGGAGCGCATAAGAATGGTGGTCTTGTCCTTGTCCATCGCTTCTGCCGCAGCTTCCAGATCATCCGCTTCGGACAGGTCGGTATTGGTGAACACCACAATGGGAATGTCAAGCCCCCCGGCGGATTCACCGATGGAATAGATATACATATTGTCGTTGGCATCATCCAGCGCCTTTATGTACGCTTCCATCTCTGCTTGGGTGGTCATCTGGTGTGCAGCTCTGCCGGGAGTGAAAGCGGGGGTGGTAAACACATCCGCATACTCCGGCCAATCTT
>JAZQHW010000116.1:0-3210 GCA_045540795.1 Faecousia sp.
TTCTCCTGGTTGTGATCTGCCTGGCAGGTCTTACCGCCATCGCCTACGGTGCTCCCCCCTGGATCATTGCCGTAGCTGCCTGTGTCTGTGCATTGTTCCAATCTCTGGTACCTGCATTCCATTCCCGTTTCGACTGCACGGTGATCCAGCTGATCCGGAACACCTGGTTTTTGTTCATCGGTCACCCGCTGCGTTCCATTGGTGTGGCTGCTTTGATCTGGACCCCGGTTGTTGTTTTCCTGTTGGATGCCACCACCTTTATGACTATGACACCTATCTGGGGTACGCTGTACTACAGCACCGCTATTCTCTTTGCTAATACATTCCTGACAAAACCTTTCAAAACACTCATTCAGCAGTTTAACGAAACCCACGGAATCGTTGATCCTGCCAAGGAAACGCTGCCGGAAGCAGAACCGGAAGAAATAGAAGAATAAAGTTTTCCCAGTGCACAGAACGTGCACTGGGATTTTTTTATTTCATTTCCTTCAGCATATCTACAAAGTTTTCTGCAACCATTTCTGCAGTGCCCCGGACAAATTTCCGGTTATCCTTCTCGTAGCAGCCATAGTCAAATGCCTGCTTGGAGGCAAGATACGCATTGACAGCATTACAGCAGGTAACTACAAAGGTGACATCAAAGGGTGAGTTATTCCGGATAAACTGACCGTTTTCACAGAACATTTCATAAGGTGCGCAAGCAAAGCCCAAAGCACCAACGCTGACACAGTCGATACTCATTTCCTGGGTCTGAGGCAATGAATATCTACGGAAAATAGCTCCTGCATGGTAAGGACTGTTGATATTATACTGCTTAGCCATAGCATCGGTAGCTTTACGGTCATTGGTTTTGTTCCAGAAATCCCGGACGATCTGGGCATCTGCGATCATATGATCTTCGGTATGGTCAATAGTCAATGTCAGAGTACGTCTGCTACTCTTCACCTTGCCGCCTTCTACAGGCACCATATCCGCCATTGCAACCATTGCCCGGTAGCCAAGAAGCTTGCCGTAGTCTTCAATATCCATTGTGGGGCACTCGCCCTTCAGCTTACTGCGGACATTGTGGTTGCCGGCAGCGCCCTGAAAGAAAATGAATTTCGCACCGGTTGTCTCTTCCAGATAACTCCGAACCGCCCCTATGTAGTCGGCTGACACACATAGACGGTCGTAACGGAGTCCCAAACAAGGATGCGCCTGCCAGTTCATCATCAAAATGTCCTCGCCGCCCTCCCGGACGATCTTCACCATCTGCAGCGTAGGATCCGGTTCTCTCGTATGGGCATAAGGCTTACCGTCCTCGTCCCGCTTGTAATGACGGATAAAGTTCAGCCGTTCTGCAGTGGTTCTGCCCACATACATTTGTGCCGGCTTCCGGTCAGCCAAGGCTGCCTCTGCCGCTGCCACATACTGACCCAGCTTCATTTCATTATAGCGGGCAATATACTCTATATTCTCATTGGCAGTATCCGGAACAGAGTGGGAATGGGTATTGGAAAGCATAATGCAGTCTTCAGGAACACCGCACTTTTCAAAAATTGCCTTGCGGATGGCTTCCGTTTCTACAGGCTTGGCACTGATCAGGTCCGCATTGAACATCAGTGCAGTTTCGCCATCTGCATCGGTAAATGCCACACAGGTGGTGTAAAGCTGGTCACGCACACTGGTAGACATTCTTTTGCTGGTATTGCCCAAGCCTGCCAGCGGAACAGGTTCTGTGGGTGTAATGTCCATCCGGGCGTAACCCACTTGTAAGAGTTCTTCAGACATAGTCATCGCTCCTTATCCATTTTTACCTAATTTTAACATAAATATCCAATGCTTTCAAGTGCAGGCAATTAACGGATCTCCTTCAGCATCTTAACAAATTCATCTGCAAGGAATTCCGCGGTACCCCGCACATAATCCCGAACGTCATATTCATAGCAGCCATAATCATAAGCCTTTTTCGATGCCAGATAGCTATGGCGTTCATTGCTTACCGTCAGTACAAATGTACCGGGGAAAGGAGAATTCTCCTTAATATACATTCCGTTTTCGCAGAACATTTCATAGGGAGACCAAGGAAATGCCAATTCGCCCACCGCAATGGCACCGATGGTCATTTCCTTTGTTGCCGGCATATTATAACGCTTGAGAATAGCGCCTGCATGATAGGGACTGTGGATATCATAAGACTTGCCCAAAATATCTGCCTGTTTTCTGTCATTGGTTTTCGCCCAGAAATCAGCAATGATCTGGGCATCAGCAATACGGTGATCGTCGGAATGATCCACAGTGAGCGTCACCGTCCGTAACGCACCCCGTACCGATCCGCCTGCCAGGGGTTCTGTTTCTTCCAAAGCAAGCAATGCACGCTCGCCCAACAGTCCACCGTAAAGCTCCATATCCGTGGTAAGCAATTCTGACTTGACTCGGGATTTTGAGGCTATATTTCCTGCAGCACCCTGATAGAATGCAAAGAGCATATCCGTTTTCTTTTCCACATACCGGCGGATCGCACCGATATAGTCAGCAGAAATGCCTTTTTTATTGATTCCCAAGCCCCAGCAGGGATGGGACTGCCAGTTCATCAACAAAATGGGTTTGCCGCCTTCCCGGGTGATCTTCACCACCTGGACCTGGGGATCCGGCTCTGCCTTATGGGCGCAGGACTTTCCGTTTTCGTCCAGGAAATAATGCCGGACGAAATTCAGCCGGAAGGTTTTGTCGGTTCTGCCGATCTCCATCGTGCCGAGCTTCCGGTCAGCCATAGCTGCCTCCGCCGCTTCAAACAGCCGCTGAACATACCAGTCATTGTAGTCAGTCGACAAAGAAACATCCGGTGCAGAATGGGTGTGGGTATTGCAGATAACAACGTTTTCTTCCGGAATTCCAAAGGCTGCTTTCACTTTTTCCCGTAATGCACTGGTAATGGTTTTCCAGGCGATGGTCTGGTCAGAAGTATAAACCAAAGCCGTATGTCCCTCTGCATCGGTAAATGCCAAACAAGTGGTATACAGCGGATCTATAAGCACGTTGGGCATACGCATATGACTGTTGCCGATACCCCGGAGGGGTTGGTCATTTACGGGAGTAATATCAACCCTTCCATAGCCAATCAGTAAAGGATCTTTCTCAGACATAATAACCTCCAAATAAAAACTGCGCACAGGCAGGGCCTGTGCGCAGAAAAAGATGTTGTATCAGCCCTTGACGGAACCCATCATA
>JAZQHW010000117.1:0-3784 GCA_045540795.1 Faecousia sp.
GGTAGACAGCGCAGCCGTCTATGTCAACTGCTCCACCCGTTTCACCGATGGTGGAGAATTCGGCTTAGGCTGCGAGATCGGTATTTCCACCCAAAAGCTCCATGCCCGGGGTCCTATGGGACTGGATGAGATCTGTTGCTACAAGTATGTAATCCGGGGCGAAGGTCAGACACGATAGGAGGATTTTCTTATGAACAACACCTTTGGTTTTATCGGTGCCGGCAATATGGGCGGTGCCTTGGCACGGGCTGCTTCCAAAGCTTTGCAGCCGGACTGCATTACCCTTGCTGATCAAATGGCTGAAAAAGCCGCTGCCTTGGCAGCCGAGCTGGGCTGCAACAGCGCAGACACTGCCACCGTTGCCCAAAACAGCACCTATATTTTCCTGGGAGTAAAACCCCAGGTTATGGAAATAATGTTATCACAGATCACACCTGTGCTTGCCGCACGAAAAGACCGTTTTGTACTGGTGTCGATGGCAGCGGGTGTATCCATCGGGGATATTCGCCGTATGCTGAATAAGGATTATCCCGTGATCCGGATCATGCCCAACATCCCTGTTTCTGTGGGTGGCGGTGTGATCCTGTACGATGCCACAGAAGATGTCACTCCGGAAGAGATCTCCTTCTTCTGTGAGCATATGCGCTATGCCGGACTATTGGACCGGCTTCCGGAAAAGCTTATTGACGCAGGCAGCGCCCTTTCCGGCTGCGGTCCTGCTTTTGTAAGTCTGTTTATTGAAGCACTGGCAGACGGTGCCGTTGCTTGCGGTTTGCCCCGGAATCAAGCCGTTGCCTATGCCGCCCAAACCTTGGCGGGCACTGCGAAAATGATTCTGGAAACCGGTATGCACCCCGGTCAGCTGAAGGATGCCGTCTGTTCCCCCGGCGGCACTACCATTGCCGGTGTGGGTGCTTTGGAAGCCGGTGGCTTCCGGGGCAGCGCTATGGATGCCGTAGTTACCGCTTATGAAAAGACCCTGGATTTAGCAAATTAAAAAAATCTATGGGTTTATTTCATAAAAAAGTATAAAATTTTGAAAATTTTTGTTTTACAAATCCAATCTGTTGTATTATAATTGGTAGGTAAAAATGACACGCGGCAAAAGCCGCAATCTTTATGTCAGATTAGGAGTGTTGATTATGGGCCGGATGTTAGGTACCGTTTCTATGGGTATCCGTGCTCCCATCATTCGCGAAGGCGATGATCTTGCAGGAATCGTAACAAATTGCATTGTAGAAGCAATGAACAACAAGGAACTGATGCCCCGTGACCGGGATATCGTGGCAATGACAGAATCCATCGTTGCCCGTGTTCAGGGTAACTATGTTTCTGTAGACAATATCGCTGCAGATGTGCGTGCTAAGTTCGGCGGTGAAACAGTGGGTGTTATTTTCCCCATTCTCAGCCGTAACCGTTTTTCCATCTGCCTCCGGGGCATCGCAAAGGGCTGCAAGAAAGTAGTTATGATGCTCAGCTATCCCGGCGACGAGGTAGGCAATAATTTGGTCAACCCGGAAAAGGTGGACGAGTCCGGCATTAATCCTTACTCCGATGTGCTGGATCTGAAAAAGTACCGGGAAGTATTCGGCTATGAAAAGCACCCCTTCACCGGTATGGACTATGTGGAATACTATGAGCAGCTGATCCGGGAAAGCGGCGCAGATGTAGAATTTGTCTTTGCCAACGACCCCAGAGTGATTCTGAACTATACCAAGAATGTTCTTAACTGTGACATCCACACCCGTCAGCGCACCAAGCGTCTTTTGAAAGAAGCCGGTGCTGAGATCGTTTTCGGTATGGACGAAATTATGAGTGCTCCCATTGACGGCAGCGGCTATAACGCCAATTACGGTCTGCTGGGCTCCAATAAGTCCACCGAGGATACGATCAAGCTATTCCCCCGGGACTGTCAGGCGCTGGTGGAAGATGTCCAGGCAAGACTGCTGAAAGCAACCGGCAAGCATATCGAAGTTATGGTCTACGGTGACGGTGCTTTCAAAGATCCCGTAGGCAAGATCTGGGAACTGGCTGACCCTGTGGTCTCCCCCGCTTATACCCCCGGTTTGGAGGGTACTCCCAACGAGCTGAAGCTGAAATACCTGGCAGATAACGATTTTGCCGGTCTGTCCGGCAAGGAACTGCAGGATGCCATCAAAAACAAGATCGCTCAGAAGGACGGCTCCAGCCTGGTGGGCAATATGGCTTCCCAGGGCACTACCCCCCGTCGTCTTACCGACTTGATCGGTTCTCTGTGTGACTTGACTTCCGGCTCCGGTGACAAGGGCACTCCCATTGTCTATATCCAGGGCTACTTCGATAATTACACCAACAATTAAAAAACAACGCCCCAGCCAACCGGCTGGGGCATATATTAAAAGAAACCAGGAACACCCCCAACGGGTATTCCTGGTTTTCTTGTTAATTTACACTTTCAAAATGGATAGTGGGATATTGTAAAAGCGGATCGTTTTCAACACCAAAATTGATATCATTCCACTGTGTCTCTGTGCCAGCATAATATACATTTTCTATCCAATTACACTCATAAAAGGCACTAGACTCTATTGTTGCAATACTGACAGGAATGGTAATATTCTTCATACCATCACAATAGTTGAATGCCGAACGACCAATAGTCGTAACGCTGTTACCCAATATTACCGTTTGAATACCCTGCCCGCAGAAAAAGGCACCCTCACCAATCGTAATAACACTATTAGGAATAATCAGTGTATTCATACCACAACCAGCAAAAGCATATTCACCAATCGCAGTAATCCCTTCTGCGATTGTCAGCTTGTATATACGGTCTGAAAATTCAGAAATTGGACTTTCCCAACATGGATAATCCTCCATAGGACCAGTACCGGAAACTGTAAGGGTTCCGGCTTCATCCAATGTCCAGGTAACATTTGCGCCGCATTTGCCTCTTTCCACAATAGTCGGAGCATCGGGATCCAGAGCTATGGTTACAGTATTCGTCTGCACGGTATTGCCGTACTTATCCTTTACTACACAGTAAACCTGGCGACCGTCACGGGTTTCATCCATAGTCAGAGTATAACTGTTGCCGGTAAAGGAAGTAGTTAAATACCAGCCCTTTACACCCTTATTCTTGAAATACCACTTGTAGGTCAGCCCTTCGCCTTCTGCGGTAAAGCTAACGGTTGCCTTTTCCCCATTAGGAACACTGATATCCGTAGGCTGTTGAGTAATGGTCACCGGATCTGCCTGGACACTGATGGTGATCTCTTCACTTTGGACTGTATTGCCATACGCATCCTTTACCAGGCAATACAGCTGCCGTCCATCACGGGTGCTGTCCATTGTCACAGTATAGGTATCCGCTGTAATGCTGGATGGATACCAGGTCTTAGAATTCTTGTTTCTGAAATACCATTTATAGCTCAGTCCGTTTCCGGATGCCGTCACTGTAACACTTAAGCTGCCCCCATCAGGTGCAGATGTATCCTCCGGCTGCTGGCTGATCTCTACAGGCTTATCCAAAGATACTGTATTGGTCTGTACGGTATTTCCATATTGATCCTTTACTACACAATAAACTTCTCTACCATTGCGGGAATCATCCATCGTAACAGTATATGTATTGCCTGTAAAGGATGTAGTCAAGTAGAACGTACTTGTGCCTTTATTCTTGAAATACCACTTGTAGGTCAAACCGTCACCCTCGGCGGTAAAGGTAACCCTTGCGGTTTCTCCCATAGCAGCACATACGCTCACCGGTTGCTGGATGATCGTCACTGCATTGGAGGCTTCCAGA
>JAZQHW010000118.1:0-7893 GCA_045540795.1 Faecousia sp.
CCCCGGGCATGGAGCTTTTGGGTGGAAATACCGATCTCGCAGCCTAAGCCGAATTCTCCACCATCGGTGAAACGGGTGGAGCAGTTGACATAGACGGCTGCGCTGTCTACCACCCGGGTGAACCGGTCAGCCACCTGCATATCGTTTGTTATGATACATTCACTGTGTCCGGTGGAGTGGAGGGCAATATGTCCCATAGCGGTATCGGCATCCTCTACAACACCCACAGCCAAAATGTAATCCAGATATTCAGTGCTGAAGTCATATTCTCCGGCGGGAGTACCCGGAATGACAGTGGCAGCTGCAGGATCCAGCCGGAGTTCTACGGGATTCACTGCCCGGCCTGTTACCAGACGTTTATGGAGTTTGGGTAAAAACTCTGCTGCGATATCTTTATGGATCAGGCAGCTTTCCGCGGCATTGCAAACGGAAGGACGGCTGGTCTTTGCATTTTCAATGATGTTTAATGCCATCTCCTGGTCGGCAGTCTTATCTACATAAATATGGCAGATGCCGGTGCCGGTTTGGATACAGGGGACTTTGGCACCCTCGGTACAGGCTTTGATCAGTCCTGCACCGCCCCGGGGGATCAGCAGGTCTACATAGCCAACCGCTTCCATAAGATCTGTGACACTTTGTCGGGAGGTGTCCTGAACCAGCTGTACCAGTTCCGGTGTCAAACCTACGGCTTTCAGACCTTCCTGCATAGCGGCAACGATGGCGTTGGCAGAGCAGAAGGCATCTTTTCCGCTGCGGAGCACACAAGCAGAGCCTGCCTTAATGGCAAGGGCAGCGGCATCGGAGGTCACGTTGGGGCGGCTTTCATAAATAATGGCGATGACACCCATACTGACACCGACTTTTTGGATCACAATGCCGTTGGGACGGCGGACTTCCTCCCGTATGCGACCCACCGGGTCCGGGAGGGCAACCACCTGACGGATGCCTTCTGCCATATCGTGGATCCGGGCAGCCGTCAGAGCAAGGCGGTCCAGCATAGATTGGGAAAGGTGATCCTTTGCTGCTTCCATATCTTTGGCATTGGCAGAAAGAATAATCTCAGCCTGGGCTTCCAGGGCATCTGCCATTGCGGAAAGTGCTTTGTTTTTTTTGTCAGTATCCACTGCTGCCAAGGTGGGAGCAGCATTTTTCGCCTGAATTAAAATTTGTTGGGTCGTCATTTTTCACCCTTCTTTCCAATGAATCTGGTGCCTACAGTGCCGCCTTCCAGCAGAGCGTAAAGGCTTTCCGGTTTTTCACCGTTGGCAATGACCATATCAATACCGGCTTCAGTAGCAATTTGAGCAGCCTTCAGCTTGGTTGCCATACCGCCGGAACCCAGAGAAGAACCGACACCGCCTGCCAAAGACAGGATCTCCGGTGTGATGGCTTCCACTACAGGGATCAAAGTGGCATCCGGATCTTTCCGGGGATCGCTGGTGTAAAGACCGTCAATGTCAGAGAGCAGGATAAGCAGATCTGCATCCACCAGCTTAGCTACGATGGCAGACAGACTGTCATTTTCACCGATGGTGGTGTGGATGCCGATCTCATCAATGGCAACGGCATCATTTTCGTTCACAACCGGCAGAACACCCCAGTTCAGAAGCCGCTCCAGGGTATCGTGGACATAGCCACGGCGGCGGGTGTCCTGAATATCGTCAGCGGTGAGAAGAATCTGTGCTACGGTGTGGTTATACTCTCCAAACAATTTATCGTATGTGTACATCAGCTCACACTGACCTACGGCAGCAGCTGCCTGTTTACCGGGCATATCCTCAGGCCGACCGGGAAGGCACAGCTTGCCCACACCCATACCGATGGCACCGGAGGATACCAGTACTACCTGGCAGCCGGCATTTTTCAGATCACTGAGCACCTTGCACAGAAGCTCTACCCGACGGATGTTTAGCCGACCGCCGGAATGAGCCAAAGTGGAGGTGCCTACCTTCACAACAATACGCATTCTATGTCCTTCTTTCTATAGGCTGATTCGGTTCGAGTCCTCTCAGCCTATAATTGTACATCAAAAGCCTATGGGAATCAATACTTTTTTGATGCTTAGTGACGGAGCCAGGTTCCCCGGGAGAACAGAGCCAGGATGGGGAATATCTCCAAGCGGCCTGCCAACATATCCAGGATTAAAACAAACTTAGAAAAGTCACTGTAGCCACTAAAATTGCAGGTGGGACCTACGGCTTCCAAGCCCGGACCAATATTATTAAAACAAGCCAAAACGGCAGTAATATTGGTGCCGGTGGAGAAACCGTCCAGGCTGATAAGCAGGAAGCTGGTTATTACGATAACCGCATAAGCAGCCAGATAGGCATCGGTATTTGCCAGAATGCGTTCGTCCACTACTGCGTTATTGTTTTGCACCACTTGAACCTTTTGAGGATTCATAACCTGCCGAATATTCCGACGCAAATTCTTAAAAAGCAGAAGTACCCGGGCGCATTTTAAGCCACCGCCGGTGGAGCCGGCACAGGCACCCACAACCATCAGCATCATTAAAAGGGCTTTTGAGAAGCTGGGCCACAGATCAAAGTCTGTGGTGGCAAAGCCGGTGGTGGTCATAATGGAACTGACCTGGAAGGCAGCGTGACGAATGGTTTCCTCAATGGAATTGTACATTCCCCGGAGATCAAGAACAATCAACAATGTGGTTATCAGGAAAATTCCCAGATACAGCCGCAGTTCTTCGTCTTTCCATACGCTTTTAATATGTCCTAAAAGCAGCAGGTAATAGCAGCTGAAGTTGATACCGAACAGCAGCATAAATACAGTACAGACATTTTGAATATATGGGCTGTAGGAGGCAAGGGAATCGTTTTTAATACTAAAGCCACCGGTGCCGGCAGTACCGAAGGCGGTACAAACTGCGTCCAGCAGCGACAGTCCGCCAGCCAGCAGGAAAATAATATTGATCACAGTCAGAACAATGTAGATCAGGTACAGGATCATAGCGGTTTGACGCATTTTTGGTACCAGCTTGCCTACGTTGGGACCGGGGCTTTCTGCACGCAGCAGATGCATGGTAAAGCCTTTGTCTTTGCCACCGCCGGGGGTGATCGCCAGCAGGAACACCAGTACACCCATACCGCCCAGCCAGTGGGTGAAGCTCCGCCAGTACAGAAGTCCTTTGCTTAGGGCTTCCACATTGGATAAGATAGAGGAACCGGTGGTGGTGAAGCCGGAAACGGATTCAAAGAAGGCATCCATAAAGTGGGGGATCTCTCCGGAGAACCAAAAGGGAAGACAGCCCAAAAGACTGAGAAGGAGCCAACTGATACCAACACAGACTAAGCCTTCCCGGGCACGGAACAACCGTCCTGCCTTTCGACACAGGAGCATCAGACTCAATCCCAAAGCCAGCAAAATGGCAATGGAGACCAGAAAACCGGAAACGGCAGCGTTTTCACCGCCGACGATGCTGATGATCAGGGCGGGGATCATAAAGACCGCTTCCAAGGATATGATCTGTCCAATGAAGCGACCAATCATTTTATAATTCATAGCAAAACTTCCTATGCAAAGATATCGTTAATGCTTTTTAATGCGCCTCTGCCGGAGGCAACTGCTACAACGGTATCACCTTCGGTGAATACGCTGTCACCGTTGGGGATCTCAGTTTCGGTGCCGTGAGCAATGCTTGCCAGCAGTACGTTGGGTTTCAGCTTCAGCTGCTTCAAAGGAACACCGCAGTTGCGGGTGGCGCTGTCTACAAGAAACTCCACAGCCTCCACCTGACCATCTGCGATGGTGTGTACGCTGATAGCAGCACCGGTTTTTTCCTGCATTGCCCGGACATAACGGACGATAATATTGCTGCAAAGCTCTTTGGGACAGATCATACTGCCTAAGGGCAGGGCATCGGAAATGACGCTTTCTCCCCGGCTGAGCTTGGTGATCACCTGGGGTACGTTCCGGGAATTGGCATACAGGGAGATGATCATATTGGTTTCGTCCACACCGGTAAGGCTTGCCAGTGCATCCACTTTTTCCAGTCCCTGGGCGTCCAGTAATTCTTGATTACTGCAATCGCCATACAGGACGGATACTTTGGGCAGCAGAGCAGCCAGTTCCCGGCAATGTTCGTGATTTTTGTCAATAAGGCTGACGTATATACCGTCTTTTTCTAGAAGAGAAGCCAGATAGAAGCTGACCCGTCCACCACCGCAGATCATCACTTTTCGCACCCGGCGAGTGATGATGCCCAAGTTCTTTAAAAGTTCTGCGAGGGTAGCGGTGGGAGCGGTGACGAAGATCCGGTCACCTTTTTTCAGAACAAAGCTGCCACTGGGGGCAACAGCAGTACCTTGCCGTAAAACGGCACAGACCAGTACCTTGCACCGCACGGTGGCGGTGAGTTCGCTAAGGGGAACATTACATAGCTTGCTGCCTTCTTCAATTCGCAGTTCCACGATTTCTGCCCTGCCTTTAGCAAAGGTATCCCGTCGGAGAAAGCCTGGATACTGGAGCAGCCGGTGAATCTCGATGGCTGCCTGTTTTTCCGGGTTTACAGTCATAGACAGGGGGAAAATCTCCGGCATAGTGGCAATCTGTTCTGCATATTCCGGGTTTCGGATCCGGGCAATGGTGTGCAGCTTGTGATTGAGTCCGTGGGCGGTCATACAGCAGAGAAGATTGACTTCGTCTGCGTTGGTGACGGCGATGAGAAGTTCTGCGTCAGCAATGCCTGCTTGCAGAAGTATTTCCCTGGAGGCACAGTTACCGGAAACGGAGATGCAGTCCAGCTGCTCCAGTGCGCTTTCCAAGACTTGGGAAGCGGCATCCAATAATGTGATATTGTGCCCTTCTGCAGCCAACTGACGGGCAAGGGTCAAACCAACTTTGCCTGCACCTGCAATGATAATGTTCATACCGAACCTCCCCAAAATAATATGGTATTATTATAACAAACCTGTATACAGATTGCAACAGGGCATACTTTTTGAAAAGTTTCTCTTTCTTATTTTCCAAACACCTGCTATAATAGAGAAAATGCAGAAAAGGGGCGAAAAGGATGTATAATATTTTGATTTGTGACGACCAGCCGGATATTGTCAATGCGCTGAAGATCTACTTAGCCCCGGAGGGCTATACCTTATACACCGCAACCAACGGTCAGGAGGCGGTGGAGCTGGTACGCAGCGCAGATATCCATCTGATCTTGCTGGATGTGATGATGCCCCAAATGGATGGGATCACTGCCACTTCCCAGATCCGTCAGTTTTCCAACGTGCCGATCATTCTTCTTACAGCCAAATCCGAAACAGAGGATAAGGTGTTAGGCTTGAATGTAGGTGCCGATGATTATATTACCAAGCCTTTTGTGCCGGTGGAGGTTTTGGCACGTGTTCGCAGTCAGCTGCGGCGCTATGCCAAACTGGGCAGCCGTACACCTTCTTCGGAGGAACTGTCTGTGGGTGGGATCACCTTAAATGACACCACAAAGACTGTGACAGTGGACGGAGCACCCATTTCTTTAACACCGATTGAGTACAGTATTTTGAAGCTTTTAATGGAAAATCCCGGGAAGGTTTACTCCACAAAAGCTTTGTATGAGGCTGCCTGGCAGGAGGAAGCTTTCGGCAGCGAAGGTGCGGTGGCGGTACATATTCGCCATTTGCGGGAGAAGATCGAGATCAACCCTTCAGAACCCAGATACCTGAAGGTGGTTTGGGGACAGGGCTATAAGCTGGAAGGGGGCAGGTAAGTGCGTTACAGTGTACCTGTGAAATTTATTGCTATCGTCCTCAGTGCGGTGGCACTGGTGGCAGCCTGTGCCAGCGGCTTGGGAATTATCCAGGTGGCAGAACTGAATCTGTATACCGATGGCTTTGAAGGCTGGGTACAGAACCGTCTGGAATGGCAGGCAAACAGTTTGGCGAAAAACCTTACGGAACGCTTTGCGGTGCGCAGCCTTACCAACTGCCCGGATGAGGTGCTGGAGGAGTTGGGCTACTGGTACGTGTTTCAGGAATCCGTTCATTGGACGGGAATGGATGAAGCCAGCTACGATTTTTCCATTACAAAAGAAGATGGCGGTGTTCTGGCGGCAGATAAAAATATGCTGCCGGAACAGCAGGAGAATGCAGCTGCTTATCAAACTGTTTGCAGCGTGAAGTATCCGGTGCTGGTGACCGATGCGGAAGATATTGATGCGGCATTCGGTAAAGAGTATCTTTACCGGGAAACAGTGTATCCGGAGGCATATGACGGGAAACCGGTGATCATCCGCTATTACCAAAGTCCGGATTATACAGTAAAGGTGACGCTGGATGCCAATACGGTGCTGGACCGTTCCGGAACTTCTCTGGAACTGGTGCAGCTGATTTATAAGCTCCGGTATCATATGATGGTGATCCTGACGGTGTCATTGATCCTTAGTGCGGCAGGTATTGTTTTTCTGTGCTGCGCTGCGGGTAAGACAAAGACCGGCGGTAGGGTAATTCCCGGTGGACTCAATCGGCTGCCTCTGGATCTATATATGGCGGCTACCGGTGCCAGTGGCTACGGCTTGGCGGCGTTGGCAATCAATCTGATCAACTATTGGGTCTTTAATACAGACAATCTAAACCCCGGTACGCTGGCAATCGTCGGTATGGTGTTTACAGGCATCTCTCTGCTGGCGGTTGGTCTGATCTATGCGGTGGCTGCCCAGGTAAAGGCAGGAAAATGGTACTGGTGGAAGCACTCTGTTTTGGGCTGGCTTTGTCATTGGCTGTGGCAGGGAATCCGGTACTTAGCGGCAGGCTTCCGGAAAATGGCGGATATTTTGCCGATCATATGGAAATATCTGCTGCTGGCATTTGCTATGCTGACAGTGCCCAGCGTATTCTTTTGGCTGGCAATCGGTTTTAACTGGCTGACAGGCCTTTGGTGGACGTTGTTTGTCTTGAGTTTGGTGGCAGATATTGCATTGGTGCTTTACGCTGCCTATGCCTACGGCACATTGCTGCGAGGCGCAAAGCAAATGGCAGAAGGGGAACTGTTCTGTAAGATCGATACCCGGTATCTTTACGGTATGTACCGGAAAGCCGCCGAGCATTTGAATACTCTGGCGGATACGGCAATGGAAGCGGCAAAGAATCAAATGCGGTCAGAACGGATGAAGACAGAACTGATCACAAATATTTCTCACGATATCAAGACACCGCTGACCTCTATTATCAATTATGTGGATATTCTGCAAGGTGCTCAAAACCGGGAGGAAGCGCTGCAATATCTGGAGGTATTGGGCAGACAGTCCCAGCGACTGAAAAAGCTGATTGAGGACTTAATGGAAATGAGCCGTGCCACCACGGGGAATATGTCGGTGGATATTCTACGGCTGGATCCTGTGGAAACGCTGAATCAGGCATTGGGTGAATTTTCCGATAAGCTGGCAGCTGCGGATCTGCAGATGGTTTTCCAACCACCGGAGACATCCGGAAAAATCCTGGCAGACGGGCGGCTAAGCTGGCGGGTACTGAGTAATCTTTTGAGTAATATTGTCAAGTACGCAATGCCCGGAACCCGGGTGTACGGAGATGTTGTGACCTTGGAGGATCGGGTGCTGATCAGTCTTAAGAACATCTCCCGGGAGCCGCTGAACATCGGTGCAGAGGAACTGACGGAACGGTTTGTCCGGGGAGATGCTTCCCGAAATACCGAGGGCAGCGGACTGGGGCTGAACATTGCCCAAAGTTTGATGGAACTGCAAAAGGGCAGCCTGGAGCTGGTAGTGGATGGTGATCTGTTCAAAGTGGTACTGTCTTTTCCTACACATAACGGAACAACGTGAATGACAAGCCCCGGAGTAATGTCTTTGAAAAAAGAATGCTCCGGGGTTTTGTTTTTTTGCGCTTTGTGCTAGAATAGAAAAAACGAGAAAAAAGGGGTGAGCAC
>JAZQHW010000119.1:0-5139 GCA_045540795.1 Faecousia sp.
CACTGCGCTTCTGTTCCTGTGTAGTATACATCCGTCAAGGCATCGCAGGCATAAAAAGCCATCGACTCGATCTCAGTAACCGTTTTGGGGATCGGAACAACGTCCAGGCTGCTGCATCTTTGGAATGCACCGCTTTCAATGGTTACCAACACAGGAGAAAGATCCAAATATTCAAGATTTTCACAATATGCAAAGGCATTGCTGCCGATGACTGTTACCGTTTCCGGAACGGTATAGGAATCCATCGTCACAGGTACTGCTATCAAACTGGTCTTATCCTTGTTGAACAGAACACCACTGGCATTGCTACTGAAATTAGCATTATCTTCATCCACATAAATCCTTGCAGCGCACTTCATGAATGCACAGCTCCCGATTTCTTCAACACTTGCCGGAATAAAGATTTCGCTCAGATTTCCGCACTCATAAAACGCATTGCCGCCAATACTGACTGTGCCTTCCGGGATATTCACCGTTGTCAGAGATTCACAACACTCAAAAGAATTCCAACCGATTTCAGTTATTCCTGCAGGAAGGATCGCTTCCACCAGTTTCCCGCATCCGCTAAACGCATTCTGTCCAACAGTCGTTACACCGTCCGTAATAACTACCTTCAGAATATCCTCACGCCCCATAAACGGAGATTCTTCACCGTCTCCAAAGGCATAATCAAAATCATCCATAGGACCGGTGCCGGAGATGGTCAAAGTGCCCTCTGCGTCCAGGGTCCAGGTGAGATTTTCGCCGCAGGTGCCGCTTTCCACGATCTCAGGTCCGATGTCTTCCTGGGCACAGTAGACATTTTCCACATTTTCAAGGTAATAGTTCCACTCACCCACAGTGATCGCTTCCCACTGGGACCGGGAACCACCGAAGTATACGCTCTTCAGTGCCTCGCAGTTACTGAATGCAGAATCGCAAATCGTAGTAACCGTTGCCGGAATCGTAACAGTTTCCAAAGCTTGGCAATTTTGGAATGTATATTCTTCAATTCGTGTAATCCCCTCCGGGATCACAATAGAAGTCAGTGTACCACATCCCAAAAATGCAGATTCTGCGATACCGACAGTACCTTCCTTGACAGTCACCTCTGCAGGGCAGGTACCTTTAAAACCGTACAGATAATTGTCAATGTATACCACACCGTCCGGCTGGGCTGCATACCAGGCAGTTTCATAAAAAGCGCCACCGTCAATGGTTGCCTGTGTGCTTTCAATGGTAATATCTGTCAAGCTGGGGCAGTAACCAAAGGCGCTGTATGCAATGCTTGTGACACCGGTGCCGATCTCAACCTTTTCCAAAGCGCCGCAGTACATAAACGCATTGTCCTCAATGGTCTCGACACTATTCGGGATCGTAATCTCCGTCATACTGCTGCAGTCAGCAAAAGCGCCGATTTCAATGGTAGTCACGCTCTCAGGGATCTCTACCTTTTCCAGACGGCATCTATAGAACGCACTGTTGCCAATGGTAACAACACCGGCAGGAATTTCGTATTCTGTAATCGGGTAAGGTGCCTTAACAACACGGGTCTTATCTGCGTTGAACAAAACGCCGTTACTATCCGCGCTGAAGTATTCATTACCGGCTGCTACCGTATATTTGCTTAAGGAATAACAGTCGCTAAAGGCATTGACTGCCAATGTCTGCAATCCTGCAGGAATCATTACTGTCCGCAGACCGTAGCAGCAATAGAACGCATATTCATTGATAGCAGAAACGGAAGGTGCAAAGGAAAGTTCTGCCAAATTCTCACATGTCTCGAAAGCATATTTACCAACAGTGGTGACACCGTCACCGAAGACGACCTTCCGGATGTCCGAACGGTAATAGAAGGGACTCTTGTTATCCCAATCATAATCATACATCGCACCGGTACCGGAGATGGTCAAAGTACCTTCATCGTCCAGGGTCCAGGTGACATTTTCACCGCAGTTGCCGCTCTCTACAATATTAGCAGGCGGTTCGATTTCCTCCGGCTCCGTTGCCTCGGTCGTTTCAGGCACGGAAGCTTCCGGCTCTACGGGCTCAAAAGGAATGGTGATATCACCGTTTTCCTTTTCTGCCGGGTCGCTGCCGGCAGCTTGCGCAGGCATAAGCAGCATACTGCTCAGCATGCAAATTACCAATAAAAGGGATATCCATCTTTTACTTGTCATAGGTGCGCCTCCTTAACAAATTATACACATTTATTATACCTGTACCCCCTCTTTTCGTCAAGGGAAATAACCCCGAAAATCGTTTTTCGGCATATTCTCTATGTTAAAAATCCCCACAAAATCGAATCGATTCTGTGGGGATTTCTTTAGGTTCTGTTAAGCATTGGGGATCACATCTACGATAACATTCTGCTCATTGAACTTCAGCTTCATACTTTCCTGTGCCAGGACCTTGTCTGCTGTTTCCTTGTCGATACAAAGCATCGTTTTTGTGGTCTTGGTATCGGACAGAAGCACAGAATAGAAGCCGTTCTTTACCTCTGTTGTTTCTTCAGTAAGTCTGTAATAAACCACATCATCGGTGGTGGGTTCAAAAGCAGGTGTGTTATAGCCCTCGCCTTTATCTACCACTTCATTGCCGCTGGCAGTAAAGATGTTGTCCAGCATTTTCGTCAGCTCACCCTGGACATCTTCTGCCATACCCTGGGGGAACTTGGTAATCTGTGCCTCATAGGTGATCTCCCAACCGAAGGAGGGAGGTGTGGGGAGGTAGCCCAGCGAATCATTGGCACAGGTTGCATAGAATGTCATCTTGAACTTGGATGCATCACGAACTGCCATTGTATTGGTATCAAAAATCTCAAAAGGTGCGGTAACGCATGCCCAGTCACCAAGAGAGAAGGCATACAAAGGAACGATCTGATCGTAACCTCTTTTATCAACGTGCGTATACAGATTTTCCTCCAGGGTGATCTTGTCAGACTTGGAGGCAGTCAACCGGGTTTCAATGATATCACTAACGGCATCTGCCAGGATGGTACCCAATTCAACGTAGGAGGTTTGTCTAACCTCACCTTCAAACTGAGAACCGTTGTTAACATTGCCGGAGCCACCAAGAACAAAAGCAACCTTGCAGCCGTACTTCTCTTCCAGATTGGTCCGGAGGATGCCGGGATAGTTGGGACCAGCCATCTCGTAAAGGCTCTCACCTGCACCCATGGGGTGACCGCACCAGTTTACCAGCACAACATCTTCCTTCTCCTGACGGGTGAACTTAACCACCTGCAGCAGATTGTCTGCCTTGCCATAGTGTCCAACCAGCTTGCTCTTAGGAAGGGTACCCACTGCTCTGCCCTGGTAAGAGCCGTCAGTGAGCAGATAGTGACGGACAGTGTTCAAGCCGTCGATCCGATTGAAGCCGGTTTCCATAGTGGCAGGTGCCAGGTCTGCCAGCGCATCCTTAGCACCCTGCAGAACCTGGGTCTTAAAATACTCATTGTATGTAACGATGGAAGGAACATTCTGAGAGTAGTCCGGAGCGCTGTGGCTGTGAGATGCAGACAGCAGGATATGGCTCACCGGCAGACCAGTATCATCAGAGATCCGCTGACGGAGGTCCTTAGAAAGGATTTCCGGAGAGTTTGTCAGGTCATGGGTGATGAACAGCATTGTTTCACCCTCGGCATCCGCGAATGCAACACAGGTTGCGTACAAAGGCTCTGTGAAGCCCTTGGAAAACCGCTCCATAGCATCACCGTAACCACGCAGGGGCACGGATTCCTTAGGGGTGATGTCCGCTGCAGCGTAACCAACACTGAAGCTTTCGATCTTCTGGGTCTTGCCACCATCGTCTTCACTGCCGCCACAGGCAGCAAAAACGCTGAGAGCCAGCACCAGACACAATAAAACAGAAATCAGTTTTTTCATTTATGTATCGCCTCCAAATTAAATTTTCTCCCTTGGTCAAAAGGAGTTTCTCTACCTGTTATATTCTACAAAAACAGCACAAAAAAATCAAGTCTAAATATATACAATTTGTATATTCTTTTCTCTTTTCACCTACGCCGCCATCCGTTCTCCGCAGAAAACTCCCGGGGACTGACTCCGTATTCTGATTTAAACGCCCGGTAAAAGCTGGTGTAGTCAGAAAAACCGCAGCTGCGGCAGACCTGTCCCGCCGCTTCCCCTTCCATCAGCAGCTGCCGCGCCAGCATCAGCCGCCGGAGCAGTACATAGCGGTACACACTGATCCCCACTTCCCGGGTAAAGGCATGGGACAGGTGATATTTACTGACATACATTTCTCCGGCTATCCGCTCCAGCGAGAGCTCGCTGCTCAGGTTTTCACCGATATAATGCATTGCGCCCCGGACCAGAGGTGACAGCTGCTCGCCCTCCTGACCGCCTTTTTCCCGTCGAGCCAACCGGTTCAGCTGCACCATAATTTGCAGAAAAATCCCGTAAGCACTGACACCGCCTCCAAACTCGCTGCCATAACTCTCCCGGACCAGTTCACCCATTTTCGCAGTAAGCGCTGCCCGTTCCGGATTGCCGGGACGCACCAGATGGGAGTGGTTGGGCAAGCTGGTATCAAAGCAGCCTGTTAACGCTGTGCCTTCCGCAGCCAGTCCTTCCAAAAAGTCCCGGTTCACCCACAGAACAAACCGTTCACACATAGGCTTCTCCGGTTCCGTCAAAGGACGGTGGAGCTCCATAGGATTGATAAACAGCAAATCACCGGGTGTCAGCCGGATAATTCTGCCCTCCACCCAATAAGCTACATCTCCGGAAAGAAGAAAATACACCTCATAAAAATCGTGATGGTGCACTTCCACAAACCCCGGTCTGGGATCCTTGTAGTGAAATATCTCAAAAGTATCCCGGTGCATCACCTGCCGGGGATCAAAGTTCTGTGACCGTTCCCGCATACTATTTTCACCTCAAATATAGCATACAGCAACTTTAACAATATTTCAAGCAAAATTAGCAATTTATATTGCATTTATTTGTGGTACACTAAATCTATCAATCTGCAAAATATTTACATACGGAGGGTTAGCATATGCCAATGCAAATGGGTTTCCGTTGGTACGGTGAGGGAAATGACAAGATCAAGCTCAGCGACATCAAGCAGATCCCCGGCGTTACCAGCATCGTCTGGGCATTGCATCACAAAATGCCCGGTGAAATCTGGGAGGAA
>JAZQHW010000120.1:0-2600 GCA_045540795.1 Faecousia sp.
CGATCATACGGTTGACAACATTGTTGCCTGCACCGCCGATACCAATTACCTTAATTTTAACTACGCGCTCCTGGAACATTTCAGCCATTATGCTCTCCTCCTATGTATCGTTGCAGTGTGGATTCCCCACTTCTGCTATTATTACAATGTTACTTATATATTCTATATCGAAATCCGTATTTGGTCAATAGAAATTCTCATTTTTTCGTCATTTTTTTAAAAATATTTTATATTTCATTCAAAAGGTGTGTAAATCACCTGATATTCCTTTTCCGGATCCGGCTGCACAGTCATACTGGCATCCAGAACCCCGCTATCATAGGATTTCATATACTGATTGATGGCAGCACACACCATTTTCACCTTATAACTCAACTGTGTAGTATCACCCAGCAGGATCTGGAAACGATCTTCATACCAGATTTCAATCTGACCCATATCCGAAACATCCAGGCTTGCCGCTTCGCCAACGATTCCGTTTTCCTCCAGGTACTGCAACAGGGATACTGCAGCATCCATCCTCTCTTCTCCGCTGACGGTGACGGGCAGTGTCTGACCTTCCTCGGTGGTTTCTTCCGGGACCGGCTCTGCTGCTACTGCCATTTGTCCCGCCACAGGTTCTGCAACAGTGACACCTTTCACCGCAGTGTACCCGGCTGCATCAGCGGCATTGGTTTTCTCCACAATCGTACCGTCGCTGCGCATCAGCCAGTGAGAGCCGTCAGTCGCTTCTACGGAATATACGACCGCAAGCTCCTCAATCTCAATTTTTACCGTATCCGGCAATTTTATTCCTACCCGGATGGTATTTACATAAGGAAGCCGGGAACGAATATTACTGCTGATCTTCGCCTCACTGACAGACAGGAGATTTTCTCCCTCCCGGATACCGGAAGCTTCCATAATCTCCCACTCCGTATATTTTTCCACGCCTGCCACCGTGACGGTTTTCACCTTAAAGAAGATGGACATACCAAACACGAGGGCAAAAACCACCGCAACCACAGTAATCAACCGGATCAAAAAGCGGCTGCTGTTAAAAGGACCGGGTTGGGTATAGACAACATCCGGTGTTGGTTTTCTCTGTGCCGGTCTTTTAGGGCCTGGTCCTCTCTGCACAGTCCTTTGGCTGCCGCTTTGTCTTCCCCGGGGCGGTGCAGTTCTTGTTCCACTCCTTCCGGGTCTTGCCGCGGCAGGTCTTTTTGTTTTTTCTTTGGTATCCATAAGGCTTATTCTCCTTTTATCAGCTCTTCCATAATATTGCAGAGCCGTTCCGCAGAGTCTACCACGCACATCCGCTGCAGAGATTTTTCCATCTGCCGGTAGCGATCCTGATCTCCCAGCAATCCCGTGATCTCATCCATCAGTTTTTTTCCGGTACATTCATCCTCAAGTACCAGCACTGCACCGCCGTTATTGGACAGCGCCCGGGCATTCTTTTCCTGGTGATTGTCCGTCACATTAGGGGACGGGATCAGGATACACGGTGTTCCCGAGGCTGCGATCTCATTACAACTGGATGCACCGGCACGGCTGATAATAATATCCGCTGCCGCCATTACCGTAGGCATATTGTAAATATACTCCTGCAGGGTAATTCCTTTTCCATCCTCCGGATCGATACCAATTTTTCTGGATTCCTCTGGCATCCATTCCCAGCCGTAACTGCCGGTAGCGTGGATATGGCGGAAAGGATAACCCGCTTCTTTTTCCAATTTAAACAGCTCCAGCATCACCTGGTTCATAGCTCTGGCTCCCTGGCTACCAAAAGCAGATACGATAACAGGCCGCTGGTCCAATCCCAATTCTTTTCTTGCATCTTCCTTTTTTGTGTAGATGAACTCTCTGCGCACCGGCATTCCCACCGTTTCTACCTTTTCAGGGTGACGGTAATGCTTTGCGCTTTCAGGGAAGCAAGTCAACACTCTGTCAGCTCTGCCTGCGATCATACGGGTGGTAAGACCCGGCATTGCATTGGCTTCGTGGACACAAGTGGGGATTCCCAGAATACTGGCAGCCAGCAATGCAGGAAAGCTGGCATAACCGCCGGTTCCCACTACCACATCAGCACCAAACTCTTTCAAAACCTTCTTGCAGTTACCCACAGACCGAAGGACGCAGCTCACCGCATACACATTCCGTTTGATACCCTTCCAGGAAAATTCCCGGGACATACCGGAAGCAGGAATGGTGTGAAGCCGAAATCCCGCCTTGGGTACAAGTTCTTCTTCCATTCTGTCTTCAGCGCCAATGAACAGGATCTTACTGTCCGGATGACGCTCTTTCCATATATTCGCCACTGCAATAGCCGGATTGATATGTCCACCGGTACCACCGCAGGTAAATACCACATTCATTCTATATCCTCCTGTAGTGCCGCATGGTCCCGAAAACGGGATATGCTAAGCAGGATGCCCATCTCCCCCAGGTTTACCGCCAATGCCGTTCCTCCATAGGAAAAGAACGGAAGTGCGATCCCGGTAGAGGGTAAAAGATTTGTTACAACACATAAATTTAATATTGTCTGCACCGCGATCAATGTGATCAATCCGGCAGCCAGGACGGTAGAAAACCGATCCGGTGCCCGCAACGCGATCCAA
>JAZQHW010000121.1:0-1713 GCA_045540795.1 Faecousia sp.
GCATTGAACGGTATGGTGAAGACCTATCCTGGGTGATGCTGAATGTCTGCCAGTATGATCCCTCCTACAGCGGAAAGACGATGGATGAGGTGGCAAAGCTTCACGGCAAGGATCACTGGGACACGCTTTTCGATATTCTGGAAGTCCATCCCGGCTGCTGCGCCTGTTTCTTCAGCCAGAACGAAAAGGATATGGAAATGGTGATGAGCTGGGAGCGCGCTATGATCTGTACGGACTCCGGAGTTGCCGGCAAAAGCAGCTTCTACCATCCCCGTCTCCGGGGCAGCTTCCCCCGTGTGTTGGGTCGTTATGTCCGGGAGCACAAGGTGGTGGCGCTGCCGGAAATGATCCGGAAAATGACCGCGCTTCCTGCGAAGGTCTATGATCTTGAGGGAAAGGGATATATCCGGGAAGGCTATGACGCGGACATCTGTATTTTTGATGCCGATACCATTATTGACAGAGCTACTTATACCGACCCCACCCAGAGAGCCGGGGGGCTTCATTGGGTCATCATCGGGGGCGCGGTGGCTGCGGAAAACGCAGTTGCTACCGGAAGCACACAGGGAAAGGTACTGCTGAGAAAGCGCTTATGATCAAATCCGTCCGGATTTCTCCGGACGGATTTTCCTGTTGAAACCTGTTGGATTTTGTAGTAAAATAAGGAAAAATACAATTTGGAGCAACTACAATGAGAGCAGGAAAGAAAAAGACTGCATATATTTTTGCGCTCCTGTGGCTTTTGGTGATCTCACTGATGGCTGCAGGCTGCAATACAGATCCCATAGAAACCACAACGGAAGCCACAACAGAAGCCACCACGGTGCCTACAGAAACCACCCAGCCACCCCGGAACTGGCAAACCGGTTTTGTTGCCGCATCCGGCGTGGAGACAGCTTTCACAGCCACAAACGGTATGCCTCAGGGGAATCTGCGCCGAGGAACACAGGTGGAGTATGAGACCTTGTCCGACGGCAGGACGGAGATCCTGGTGGACGGCGTCACCGGCTTTTTGCAGGATGGGGCGTATGTGGCGGAAACCCCCGGGGATGTGATCCCGGAGCATACCCTTTATGTAAAAACGGCGGTGAATCTGCGGGATGTAAACGGCAGGCTGCTGGACACCTTTGCAGGAAAAGGTACGGCAGTTACGGTCACCGGCTGTGACTACACCGGCGAAGACGGCAAGGTACATATGTACCGGGTGACCTGCGGTGACCGGGAGGGCTATATCCTTCCCTGGTATCTTGCGGAGGATCAGGCAACAGCGCTTGCCAACTACGATAACGGCAGCTATGCCATCCACGCAGATCGTGGCGCTTCTTGAGAAGTATGCCCGGAAAAATATTATTGTGTTCACAAGCCGCACAGAAGCGGATACCTTCCTGAACCAGCTACAACCGGTTGAACGTTAAATTCCTGTTTATCGTACTGACTAAAACAATCATCGTAGGGACAGGGCAATGCCCTGTCCCTACGAAAGAGAACGATAAATTGAAATTTGAAAAACCGTTCTTATAAAAAGCCAATGTGCTATAACACAAAAAGGTCTGTTGCCTCTTTGGTGCTCTGACAATAAGGGTGCAAATAAAAAGGAGTGTGCCAATATGGAAAGACGGAGAAAAGCCGTGGATGTGATCCTGTCCTCTTTGCTGCTGCTTTTGGGGATCTTTGCCATCGTGACGGAATGCATCCTTCCCTCCCATTATTATG
>JAZQHW010000122.1:0-15035 GCA_045540795.1 Faecousia sp.
GAATAGAGGCTTTTCTGCCCCGTGCCTTGGAAACGTTGATCAGATGTCCTTCGTTATCCACGTGGAGAACGGGCTTGATCTGCAGCATCGTGCCCAGTACAGCGGTGGCTGCGCTGACCCGTCCGCCCCGCTTCAGGTACATCAGGTCATCCACGGTGAACCAGTGGCACAGGTGCAGCCTGTTCTCTTCACACCAGGTGGTGAGTTCTTCCAGAGACAGTCCTTCATCCCGCTTTTTGCAGGCATACCACACCAGTAAGCCCTGACCTAAAGAGGCGCACAGAGTATCCACAACATTGACCTTCCGCTCCGGATACTTTTCCATCAGTTCATTGGCGGCAATGACGGCAGATTGGTAAGTGGTGCTTAAGCCGGAGGAGAAGGCAAGCACCAGGGCATCCTTACCTGCCTGCAGAACAGGTTCGATCACCGTTACCCAGCCTTCCGGATTTACGGCGGAGGTGGAGGTAGCTTCTCCCTGGCGCAGACCGGCAAACAGGTCCTTCAGCCACTGCTCGGTGTATTTATTATAGGCAACACCTTTATACATTACGGACAGATTCACGACTTCAAGATCCAGCTCCCGATACATTTCGGAAGGAAAATCACAGCAAGAGTCGGTAATAATTCTGTAAGCCATAGGAATACTCCTTTGTAAAAACTTTACAGCCGGGGCTTTTTAGGGTATAATGTCCCGGCTGACTGGTGTTACTATCATACAGTATTTTTCCGGGAAAAGTAACCCCTTTTTTGGAGAAAAGAAAAAAGCGACGCTCCAGGGGGTAGAAATAGCGGCTCTACTGGCAGTAGAGTGATGAAAAAGTTGCGTTATTTGTGGAAATGAGGTGCTTTTTATGACAAAACTGTTGTTAAAATGGTTTGTTCCCAATTATGAAGATCCGGAGGATACCAAAGTCCGTTCCCGGGTAGGAAAGCTGTCCGGCGGTGTAGGCATTGGCTGCAATGTGCTTTTGTTTATTGCCAAATTGCTGGTGGGCATCCTCTCCGGGTCGGTGTCTGTTATCGCCGATGCTATGAATAATTTATCCGATGCCGCAAGCTCTGTGGTGACGCTCATAGGCTTTAAGCTGGCGGAAAAGCCGGCAGACAGTGAGCATCCTTACGGACATGCCCGGTTTGAATATCTGTCCGGTTTGGCAGTGGCGGCAATGATCATCCTCATTGGCTTTGAGTTGGGAAAGAGCTCTGTGGAAAAAATATTCGATCCCACGGCGGTGGCGGTATCCGGAGGAATGCTGTTGGTTTTGGCAGGCTCTGTGGCGCTGAAGCTTTGGCTGAGCTTTTTTAACCGGGATCTGGGTACACGCATCCGCTCCACTACCCTGCTGGCTGCGGCGGCAGATAGCCGGAATGATGTGGTGGCAACGGTGGCGGTGCTGACGGCAGCAGCGGTGGAAGGTTTGACCCAATGGCGTATCGACGGATTTATGGGTCTTGGCGTGGCTGCGTTTATTCTGTATAGCGGTGCGAATCTGGCAAAGGAAACCGTCAGTCCTTTGTTGGGGGAAGCAGCAAGTCCGGAGCTGCGGCGGCTTATTATAAAGACTGTATGTAAAGATCCCCGGGTGTTGGGGTATCACGATTTGATGGTCCACGATTACGGTCCTGGTCAGCGGTTTGGCAGCCTCCATGTGGAAATGGACCAGGCAGAAGATCCTTTGACTTGCCATGAGCTTATTGATAATATTGAGCGGGAGTGTTTGGAGCAGCACAATGTCCATCTGGTGATCCATTATGATCCGGTGGTGATCGGTGATCCGGAGCTGGACAGCCTGCGGCAGCAGGTGGAGCGGGTGCTGAAAGAAATGGATCCTCACCTTTCTCTTCACGATTTCCGGATGGTGAAAGGAACTGGGCACAGCAATTTGATCTTCGATGTGGTGCTGCCCCGGGAATGTGCCTATGGGGAAAAACAGATCCGGGAGAAAATAAACAGTGCCCTGGCAGAAAACCAAGGCACCTATTATACGGTAATTACCTTTGACGTGGGAGATTTTAACGATTAGGCTTCTTCAGCACAAAGGAAGCAAACAGCAGGCACGCCCAAAGGAACAGACTGAGAAACCGGGGTGTGATGCAGTACATAGGTGCGGAGACCCATAAAAGCAGCTCATTTAAGAAAGCACCTGTTTTATCAGAGGCGGTGACACTGCCCACATTCAGAAGAAATACGATAAGGGTCAGCCCTAAAGAACCCAGGGCAATGCCCCGGATGGTCCAAAGAAGCTTACGGTTACCGGTTCCCAATCCGTCTGCCAGGAGAAAGACCCCGGGCAGGAAGGAAAGAATACCTATGACTGTCAATGCTCCGGTTTGGGCAGGGGTGGGATGGGTGATGTGACCGAAACAGGCGCACAGAAGCAGCGCCCATACCCAAACAGCAAATAAGATCTTCCGTTTCATATAGTTCCTCCCGGTGTGGTATTAAAGCTATTGTACCGCGCCTTGCCCCCAAAGGCAAGGAAAAAAAGCTGGACAGTGGAGGGATTGTTTGGTATAATCAAGTATTATTATGAGGAAAGGGAGATGAATCCCCTATGAAATGCCCGTTTTGCGGTGACCAGGAAAGCAAGGTCGTAGACTCACGGCATTCTGAGGACGGTTTGAGCATTCGCCGCCGTCGGGAATGCTTGCAGTGTCAGCGGCGCTTTACCACCTATGAGATGGTGGAAAGCCTACCGATTATTGTGGTGAAGCGTGACGGCTCCCGTCAGGGCTTTGACCGGAACAAAATTATGCAGAGTATGGTCCGTGCTTTTGATAAGCGGCAGGTGGAAACTGCTGATCTGGATCGGATCGCTACCGAGATCGAACAGACCATTCAGAATTCTCTGGAGCGGGAAGTCAGTACCGACCGCATCGGTGAGATGGTTATGGAACGGATCAAGCCTTTGGATGAAGTTGCTTATATTCGTTTTGCTTCGGTTTATCGCCGATTCCAGGATGTAAATGGATTTATTCAGGAGATCCAAACCCTGCAGGGACAGAAATAAGGAGTTTTGACTATGGATGGGATCCTGTCATTCTTTAAGAATTTTGATATAGCGGGAATGCTTCCGGACCTTGGGAATTTCCTGGGAGATCTGGAAGGCATTGTCCGGCTGGTGCTGCTGGCTGGTCCGGTGGTGATTTTGGTGCTGGGTCTGTGGTATTACTTCGCGCCCCCCGGAGAAGCCAATCATTCCGCCGGCTTTCGTACATATTGGACGATGGGCAGTGTAGAAGCCTGGCGGTATGCGCAAAAGCTGGCAGGCACCTTCTATATGGTGCTGGGCGGTGTAATGCTGGTGGCGTTCGGACTGATCAGTATCGGCTTTAACGGTGAAGACGGCTTGAAAATGGCAACCACTACCCTTATCTGTGTGGTGGTGGAGCTGGTTTTGGTTTTGGCAGCCTGGATCACAGTGAATATGATGGTATTCAAAGCCTTTGATAAGGACGGTAACCCCAGAAAGTAAAGATATAAAAAGCAGGTGCAATTCCGGTCAGGGAATTGCACCTGTTTCTTATGCGTATGTGAAAAAGGAGATAGTGCTATTTCTTTTGTCGGTTTGTGGCTTCTGTGCCCTTTGGGGTTACACAAATATCCGCAGTAGCCAGTAAAGAACAGGGATGGTCACAATGGACAAAATGGTTGTGCCCAAAGTGAAGATCACGGCTTTTTCTGTGTCACCGTTATGCTGATCGGCAAAGACGGAAGCCAAGCCTGCGGTGGGAACGGCAAAGCCGACAAAGAAAGCGATGACAGCATCCGGTGTAAAGCCAAGACCGGGCACCAGTTGGATCAGGTACATCAGCACTACACCGATCACCGGATAGATCACCAGACGGAAGGCGGAAACATAGTACATCTTTCCGGAGGTGAAAAGCTTTTTCATAGGGATCTGAGCCAGCTTCATACCCAAAACCACCATAGACAAGGGGGTAACGATGCCGCTGAAGTGGGAAGCATACGTCTGAATTTCCGGCAGGAAGGTGCAGACCTTTGTGAGGTTCAGAACGATACCCACCACAAAGCCGATAAGCACCGGGGTAAAAATGATCTTTTTGAAATTGACGGACTTCTTATCACCGGAGATCAATGTGGGACCCAAGGAGAACATCATCACATTCATAACGATGTTGGATACGATGAGATATGCCATCACCGGGGAAGCTTCACCAAAGACTGCCCGGGCAAGGGGGATACCGATGAATCCGTTGTTGGAGAAGATCATACAGAAGCGCATCATAGCGGTGCACTTCTTATCATCGTCCTTGCAGAACCAGCGGGAAGTGAAGAACATTGCCAAAGTCATAGCAATGCAGATCAGTGCGAAAAGGATCAAAGAAAGGGTAAACTTGCCGGTAAACTCCAGCTTGACGGTGCTTGCCAGGATCATAAAGGGCATACCTAAATTGGTCAGCACCTTGGAAAGGGTGCCGGACTCTGCCTGCCCCAGCAGATTCTTCTTCACCAGCAGATAACCGGGTACTGCCAGCAGGACAAATATCACTACGTTTTTCAGCATAATTAACAGGGTATCCATATGTAAACTCCTTGACTTTTAAGTTTTCTATATTTTAGCAGAGAAACTGCCTGTTGATAAGAGGATCAATAGGTCAGCTTATTTTGCTCCGGGTCAAGGACCTCTTCCTGGGCGGTGATGCCTTCCAGTTCCTCCAGTATAGTGGTGTAAATATTTCCCCGTTTACTCATATTGGGCGAAAGAATCACGTGCTGGGCATAGTATACCGTGATGTTGTGGGGAATGTCCACTACGGCATAGGCACCTGCGGCACCGCCCCAGCCAAAGTCAAAGCGTCCGCTGCCTTCATTGGCAACACGCATACCAAGACCGTAGCCGTAATGAGCAGCCAGCTTAAAGCCTTGCTTCTGATGCTCGGTCAGACGGTTGGTAGCCATCAGCTTAATGGTGTCCCGCTTCAAAAGGGTTTCCCCTGCCCGCAAGGCTTCCAGGAATTTAATGTAGTCCTCTACTGTGGAAACGCAGCCGGCACCGCCGCTGGCGTGCTCTGTGCCGAAGCGGTAAGTGGGTACTACGCCGGAAGGATGCGGGATGATCTCACCTATGGCGTTTATACCCCGGTACAAAGGTGCTACCTTGTTATAGTCTTCCATAGGCAGCAGGAAGTTGGAATGCTCCATACCCAGGGGCTTGAAAATATGCGCTTCTACATAGTCTTGGAACTTTTCTCCGGAGAGGACTTCCACAAGGGCAGCCAGCACATCGTGACCCAGGCTGTATTGATACATTTCTCCCGGCTCAAAATCCAGCGGTTCAGCAGCCAGTGCCCGGGCAAATTCCCGGGTGGGACATTTGCCACCGGTAGATGCTTTCAGCTTCATTAGTGCCGGGGTATTCAGCTGATAGTTCAAGCCGGCGGTCATTTCAAACAGGTTATAGATGCGAATGGGATTCTCTGCCTTTTTGATGCCGCCATCCTTTGTCCGCACGGTCATTTCCGCAAATTCCGGCATATAATCAGAAAGGTTGTCCTCCAGTTGGAACAGACCCTTTTCCCACAGCTGCATTGCCGCAGTGCAGGTGAGCAGCTTGGAGCAGGAGTAAATATCGTAAAGCTCGTTGCCCTTCATAGGAATCTTGTTGTGCCGATCGGAGTATCCGTTCATATACCGCAGAACGCACTCACCGTCTTTATATATGATCAGGTCAAATCCGGGAATTCCCATTTCCAGGAAAGAGTCACAAAGGGCTTTTACTTTTTCAAACATAGTTATTGTTCTCCTTTTATAGCGTTATCTGCCGTTACTGTTCGATATGAAAGAAACGTCTGTGCGCTCCGGGGCAATTCATGGTAAAATACCGCTGGAAATCGTTTGCAGCGTCACTTTCCATATTCTACTATTTTCATAGCAGGCTTGTCAATGGAGTAAACCAATAATATTTCCGAAAAACCATCCTGTTGGGCGGTTTGCCGCCGGGGAAAAGGACGGCAGTTGCGTTTCGTGCCTGCCGGTGATACAAGAAACGCACGAATTTGACAAGAGGATATTTTCTTGCAATTCACCCGCTTGTATGGTACATTAAAAGAAAAAGGGGTGTTTTTATGAAGCGGAGTACGGTCCTGTTTTTTATATGCCTGCTTCTCTTGGCAGGTTGCGCAAAAGAAAAATTCGTTTCAGTGACAGACACAAAACCCACAGAGATAGCTGTCAAGGCGGCAGATGTGCAAATGTCCGAGGAGGTTGTACAGGCTTTTTCCACATTTCTGGATGAAAATAATATCGTTCCGGGAATTGGGCAAGGTGAGATGACGGAACAAATGGGACGTTATAGCTACCAAGGGGAGCAGATCAATAGCAATGGCGGCATCCACGCTGACGGTATCGGCAGCTTTAGCTATTCTGAAAGTGACCCGCAAGGAAGGTATGGCTTCGAAAATTCCTTTAAGCAAAATCAAGAGACACAGTATGCTAATTATTGCAATATGCTGTTTACCCGGGTGCCCTTGGAAGGTCTCAGTATGCCCTTTGATATTACATTCCAGGATGATATGGGCCAGGTGCTGGAAAAAATGGAACTGGATATGGATCCTCTGGAAAGCTTTTTTGAGGGCGCTGATACGGAGCTGGAAGTTTACCAAAGTGACAGCGAGACTGTGACGATTATAGATTTCCGGGATAAAGAGGCTTCCGAGTGTGCTTTTGCGCTTTTGTACACGCAAACCTATCCAATAACCGATGAAAACGGACAGGAAATATCGGTGACCCGGCAGGTCAGGCTTCAGTTTGCCCGGGAAACTTGTCAGCTCAACTACTTGGAACTAAAGGTAAATGAGTATTACTTGACAACCTAAAGAAAAGCTACCTCTGTAGCGAGACTTCTCATAAGGAAGTCTCGCAGTTTTATTCGCCTTGCGGCGAGTTGTATTGCTTCGCAGTGATATTTGTCTGCGACAAGTGTTATTGCCTTCGGCAGTTTTGGGCGAATAAAATAACACTGAAACCGTGAAGTTTCAATATCACTCCGACGAAGTCGAAATATCACTTGAAAGACTTTCTCCCTTTATGTATAATAAGTTTCGAGGTAATTACTATGGCTGACAGTATAATGGAAACATTTTTGCGCATCGAGGTCAAAAATGTTTACGGACCGTCGAGGACGCCGGTCCCTACAACGCATTTATGTAACAGCGGGAAAAACGGAATTTAACGAAGAGGGAAAAAGATATGTTGACAACAGAGCCGACCGCTGAAATGATTGCGGAGTGGAAAAGAATTTTTGAAAGCTACCATTCATCTTTGACACCGAATCGAAAATCAGGAAAGGAAGTAGACCGGTATTTTAGAGAAAAATACGTATACCGGTTATTGGATAATGCGGAGTTTCGGGAAATAGCGGCACTGAATATCACAGAGAATGATTATTTCAAAGGAAAGCTGCCTAAGGATACGCTACCGTATATTCAAAGCTATCAAACAGGCAACGTTCTTGTTGCTATTGATTTACATACCGGGGAATTTCATATCGAAAGTGAAAACACCGAAGAAGTAATATCAATCTACGATGACTTGTTTGTGTACCGTGGATTAGATGAAGAAGATTTAAAGAATTTCTTCTTAGTTGCAGAGTATGTAAAGCTCTCTCAAAAGTAAATTCCAATATATTGAACAGATAAAGACGGCATCCGTGGTTGGATGCCGTCTTTTTTATATAAGTTCATCTTTCTTTCGGGATTTGGCGGTGGTAATGGAGGCAATCAGTTTTCTTCTAATAGTGCCGCATTTGTTTAACACGGATTTGTATGTAGTATCGTTGATTGCGTTGACGCGGAACAGGATCTCAAGCCAATATTCCGTTTCGTAGCATTCTTTCAAAGCAATTTCCAGTTTGCTTATAAAATCTGCCTTGCTTTGGGCATATCTGGCTTCGTGGGAATTTGCGCCGATAGACGAGCAAGAACGCAACAACTGATTTACAAAAACAGAACGCCCCTTAATGCCGTCACAGATTGTGGTTATTTCAACGGTTAATTCAACAGCTAATTCTTTTATTGTTTTGTTTTCCATAATTCACATCTTTCTGCGATATATTGCTTCGCAACGCGATATATTTGCTGTGCAAATGCGATATAATCTTCGATTGCGATATGATATAAATTCCCCTACGCCCCGCAGGGCATATCGCGCCGTTAGGCATATCGCATCCGCAGGATATATTGCAAATTCCGACAGGAATTTATATCGCTGAATCTATTGCCTGCACAAGCAGACAATAGATTCTACATGCGCGCAGCGGGGGAACAGATCTGCTGCCATGGCGTTTTTCAGATTATAGCCTTCCTGCTTTAAAAGCGCTACATCTCTTGCCAGGGTGGCGGGGTCACAGGAAACATATACGATCCGCCGGGGCTGCATCGTTGCCAGTGCCCGGATGGTATCGCTGTTCAAGCCCTTCCGGGGCGGGTCTACCACCACTACATCCGGACGGATCCCCTGTGCTTCCAGCATCAAAGCCGCTTTGCCTGCGTCACCGCAGAAGAACTCTGCGTTTTGAATGCCGTTTCGCCGGGCATTTTCCCGGGCATCCTGTACTGCCTGCTCCACCACTTCCACACCGATCACTTTTTTGGCAGCTCCAGCCATAGCCAGGGTAATGGTGCCCACACCGCAGTACAGGTCCAGAACCAGATCCTCTTTGGTAATCTGCGCCTGGGTGATGGCAGCTTCATAAAGCCGCTGTGCCTGAGGGTGATTGACTTGATAGAAGGAATGGGGGGACAGCTGGAAGGTAAGGCCACAAAGGGTATCTTCAATATATCCGGGACCGTACAGGGTGATCAGTTCCGGTCCTAAAACCGTATTGCCTGCCTTGGTATTGACAGACAGAACCAGGGTGGTAAAGCCTGGGACGGTTTTCAGCTTTTCGATGAGGGTTTCCGGATGGGGAAGCTTTCTGCCGTTGATCACAAGGCATACCAAAAGCTGCCGGGAAACTGCGCCCCGGCGGACATAGATATGCCGCAATAGTCCCTTTTGGGTGGTTTCGTCATAGGCGGTGATCCTATAGTGGTTTACATAATCTATAACCTGCTTCTTTACCCGGTCGGCTTCTTCGGGAAGGATCAGGCAGCCTTCGTTTTCCACAACACTGTGGGTGCCTGCCCGGAAGAATCCGGCAAACACTCTGCCGTTTTTTTGGGAAATGGGGTACTGCGCCTTGTTGCGGTAGTAATGGCAGTCCGGGGCGGCAAGGATGGGGAGAGCGTTCAGCGCTTCGCCGCCGATGCGGTTTAGTGCCTGCAGGACCCGGTCTGCTTTCAGACGGGTTTCCTCTTCATAGTCCATATGCCAAAAATCGCAGCCGCCGCAAAGCTTAGCTACAGGGCATTCCCGGTTGACCCGGTGGGGAGAGCGCCGGAGCAGTCGGGTGATCTTGCCGGTTGCCCAGGTTTTCTGCGCTTTTTCAATGCGGATTTCACACAGTTCCCCTACGATAGCGTTGGGGATAAATACGGCGCAGCCTTCAATTTTGGCGATCCCCTGCCCCTGGGCGGTATAGTCAACGATCTCGGCTTCGTAAACTTTGCCTTTTTCCAGCATTATTGATCCTCCAAAAGCATCTCCATACCGATTTTTTGCGGCTTTAAGCCTAGTTTTTCATAAAAGCCCATAGCGGTGGGGTTGCAGCACCAGACATTTAAGGTGATGTTATAGCACTTGCGCATCTTTGCGTACCGGCAGGCGGCATCAAACAAAGCCTTGCCGATATGCTTTCCCCGGATGTTTTCGTCCACACACAGATCGTCGATATACAGCTCTGTAAAGCTTTCGATCACCGGATCCTGGCTGTGATCCTTCACGATGCAGAAGCAGTAGCCCAGCACCGCACCCTCTTCTACAGCCACGAAAATAGGGGAGGTGGTACTGTTCAGCATAGCGATCACCTGGGAAGCACCGTATTTCTGGGCATTGCCACGGAAAATATCCGGTCTGCCGTTATGGTGCACCATACCCACCTGCCGCAGCAGGGACAAAATACCGGGCACATCCTGAGTTTGTGCAAAGCGAATTTCCATAAAAACGTCCTCCTTACAGGTAAGGGCGGCACGCAGCCGCCCAAATTAAAGCAAATGTAACAGTGGCTCGAAGCAGATCCCGAAGGGGGATGCTTCCGGGGTATTTTGGATCACCCGGGCGGCAAAGTCTGCAGCCTTTTTTCCGGCTTCGGGAACTGTGCAGCCTGCCAGCAAGCTGCCGGTAAATACGGCGGTGAACAGATCCCCGGTGCCGTGGCATTGCCGGGGGATCCGTTTGGCTTGATAAGAAAAGAATTCTTTTCCTTGCTTGCCTACAAAGCCCAAGGTGTCCGGGGCTTCTTCCACACCGGTGATCACCACCGCTTCTGCCCCAAACCGGGACATACCATCCAGCAGCTCCCGGCAGTAGACCGGATCGTGCTCCGGGCGGTAAGGCAAGCCGGTAAGCAGAGCAGCTTCCGTTATATTGGGCAGCAGGAAAGTACCCTTTTTGCAAAGCTGCTTCATTGCTTCGATATGCCCGTCCCCAATGCGGCGGTAGCGGTTGCCGTGATCGCCCATTACCGGATCGATCACCGTAAGGGCAGGAAACATATCCAGAATTTCCGCTACGGTGGCTGCCTGCTCCGGGTCGGAGAGGTAGCCAACGGTGATCCCGTCAAAGCCGGCACCGATCTGCTGCCAGTGGCGGCAAATGGGCAAAAGCTCCTTTGTCAGAGGTACAATATGGGGGTCGGGAAAAGCAGTATGGGTGGAAAGCAGTGCTGTGGGCAGGGGCGTGCAGCAGCAGCCCATTGCAGAAAGCACCGGCATAGCCACAGTAAGACTGCATTTTCCCAGACAGGACAGATCCTGAATGGACAAGACCCGTTTCATCGTATCACTCCTGGTTGCGTTTTTTCATAAGGTTGCGCATACGCATTGCGTGATCCAGCTCCCGCTTGCGGATCCGCAGACTCTTGGGGGTGCACTCCAAAAGCTCATCATCTGCCAAAAACTCCAGGCACTGCTCCAAAGAGAGCACCTTGGGAGAGGTCAGCCGCAGGGCTTCGTCAGAACCGGAGGCGCGCATATTGGTCAGCTGCTTTTTCTTGCAGACGTTAACTGTCATATCTTCGTTACGGCTGCAGATACCCACAACCATACCGGCATATACCGGTGTACCGGCACCGATGAACAGTGCGCCACGCTCCTGGGCATTGAACAGACCGTAGGAGCAGGCCTCGCCGGTTTCAAAAGCAATGAGGCTGCCGGTAAGGCGGCGCTCGATCTCGCCCTTAACAGGGGCGTAGTTTTCCAGCACGCTGGACATAATGCCTTCGCCCCGGGTGTCGGTGAGGAATTCGCTGCGATAGCCGAACAGACCGCGGGAGGGAACGGAAAATTCCAGGCGGTAACGGTTGCCCATAGGGGTCATACTGAGAAGATCACCCTTCCGGCGGCCCATTTTTTCAATGACAGCGCCCATACATTCTTCCGGTACGTCTGCCACCATCCGTTCAATGGGCTCGCAAAGCTTGCCATCGATCTCCTTGGTAAGGACACGGGGGGTGGAAACGGAGAATTCATAACCTTCCCGGCGCATAGTCTCCATCAAAATGGAAAGGTGCATTTCGCCACGGCCTGCCACATTGAAAGAGTCGGTGCTGGCTTCGGTAACGTGGAGGGAAACATCCTTCAAAAGCTCCTTTTCCAGCCTGTCCCGGAGATTCCGGGAAGTGACGAATTTACCTTCCTTGCCGGCAAAGGGAGAATCGTTGACCGCAAAGGTCATTTCAATGGTGGGATCGCTGATCTTCACAAAGGGCAGCGGCTCAATGGCATCCGGTGCACACAGGGTTCTGCCGATGGTGATATCTGCCATACCGGACAGCGCCACGATCTCACCGGCGCTTGCCTCCTGAATGGGGGTCTTGCCCAGCCCGTCATATGCGTACAGAGCAACCACTTTTCCTTTGCTTGTCGCTTCCGGGTTGTGGTAATCGCAGATGGCAACCTCCTGGTTTACCCGGATGATGCCCCGTTCCACTCTGCCCACGGCGATACGGCCTACATATTCGTTATAGTCAATGGAAGACACCAGCAGCTGCAGAGGTGCTTCCGCATCTCCCTCCGGTGCTGGGATATAATTGACGATGGTTTCAAAAAGAGGTACCAGGTCTGTGCCTACATCATCAGGACCGTAAGCGGCAGTGCCCTGTCTGCCGGAGCAGAAGACTGTGGGGGAATTGAACTGATCGTCTGTTGCGTTCAGATCCAGAAGCAGCTCCAGAACTTCGTCCATCACTTCGTGGATCCGGGCATCGGGCTTGTCGATCTTGTTTACTACCACGATGACCTTATGACCTAATTCCAAAGCCTTGCCCAGCACGAACCGGGTTTGAGGCATAGGACCTTCTGCTGCGTCCACCAGCAGCAGAACACCGTTGACCATTTTTAAGATACGCTCCACTTCTCCGCCGAAGTCTGCGTGACCCGGGGTGTCAACGATATTGATCTTGGTGTCTTTATATTGGACGGCGGTGTTTTTTGCCAGAATGGTAATACCACGCTCCCGTTCCAGGTCACCGGAGTCCATGACCCGGTCCACCGCCTGCTGATTCTCCCGATAGATGCCGCCCTGCTTGAGCATTTCGTCCACTAGGGTGGTTTTACCGTGGTCAACGTGGGCAATAATGGCAATATTTCTGATGTTTTCCTGTGCTGCCATAATGATTCTCCTTCGTTACTTATTCTCTAACTATTAAATATACCATATTAAAAAAACGATTGCAATAAGCTTGTGAAAAATTACAAAAAGAACAAAATAAAAATAGACTTCTTTTCCGGTAAATCCGCAGGTTGATACTTGACCGAATTTGAAAGGTGTGGTATATTCAGTCTAATAAACAAAAAACAACTACAGGAGGGTGTTCTTATGGCATTTTATTATTCTGAGCCCAGCCATACCTTTAGTGAGTACCTGCTGATCCCCGGCTATACCTCCGAGGATTGCATTCCCGACAACGTCAGCCTGCGTACCCCGCTGACCAAGTACCGCAAGGGTGTGGAAGAACCGGCTATCAGCTTGAATATTCCTATGACCTCTGCCATTATGCAGTCGGTTTCCAACGATTCTCTGGCAATCGCACTGGCAAAGGAAGGCGGTATCAGCTTTATTTTCGGCTCCCAGTCCATTGAATCTCAGGCAGAGATGGTGGCAAAGGTGAAAAGCCACAAGGCTGGCTTTGTGGTTTCCGCTTCCAACCTGACCCCGGACGCAACGCTGGCAGATGTGCTGGCACTGAAGGAAGAAAACGGCTTCTCCACTGTTGCGGTTACCGATGACGGCACCGCCACAGGCAAGCTGCTGGGTATCGTCACCAGCAGAGATTACCGTGTGTCCCGTATGGAGGGCAACGAAAAGGTCTCCACCTTTATGACTCCCCGGGAAAAGCTGGTTACTGCGCCTGCAGAAACCACTTTGAAGGTCGCCAACGATATCATTTGGGAGAACAAGCTGAACTCCCTGCCTATCGTGGACGAGAATGATCACCTGATGTATTTTGTATTCCGTAAGGACTACGCTTCCCATAAGGCAAATCCCCAGGAGCTGCTGGACAATAAGAAGCGTTACCTGGTAGGTGCCGGTATCAACACCCGGGACTATGCAGAGCGGATCCCTGCCCTGCTGGCTGCCGGTGCAGACGTGCTTTGTATCGACTCCTCCGAGGGCTACACCTGCTGGCAGGAAAAGACCATTGCCTGGGTCCGGGAAACCTACGGTGACACCGTGAAGATCGGTGCCGGTAATGTTGTGGACCGGGAAGGCTTCCTGTTCCTGGCAAAGGCAGGCGCAGACTTCATTAAGGTGGGTATCGGCGGCGGTTCTATTTGTATCACCCGTGAGACCAAGGGTATCGGCAGAGGTCAGGCAACGGCACTGATCGAAGTGGCAGCAGCCCGGGATGAGTATTATAAGGAAACCGGCATTTATGTGCCTATCTGCTCTGACGGTGGTATCGTCCACGATTACCATATGACCCTGGCACTGGCTATGGGAGCTGACTTTATGATGCTGGGCCGCTATTTTGCCCGTTTTGACGAGTCCCCCACCCCCAAGGTAATGGTCAACGGCGCTTATATGAAGGAATACTGGGGAGAAGGCTCCAACCGTGCCCGCAACTGGCCGCGCTACGACCTGGGCGGCTCCACAAAGCTTTCTTTCGAAGAAGGTGTGGATTCCTATGTCACCTACGCAGGCTCCCTGCACGATAACGTGGAGGCTTCCCTGTATAAGGTCAAGTCCACCATGTGCAACGTTGGTGTCATCACCATCCCCGACCTGCAGCGCGATGCCAAGCTGACGCTGGTTTCCTCCGTCTCCATCGTGGAAGGCGGCGCTCACGACGTCACCCTGCGTTCCACCTCCACCGTTAAGTAAGAACGGTTCCGGAAAATAAGAAAGACCTTATGCAGTTCCTTTGTGCTGCATAAGGTCTTTTTTGTTCAATCTTCCGTAAATTCATATTTGATCCACAGACCGTTATGTTCTGTGGAAATCAGGATCATACCGTCGTCACGGGTTTGGACTTCCAGGGTGCAGGAGGGCTCCAGCGCCTGAACATAGGCCACAGGATCCTCGGTGGTAACGGTACGGATCTCAGTCTTTGTAGGGGCTCTGCCGCCGCAGGTGGGCTGCTTTTGTTCGATGACAAGCTCATAGGTTTTCATGAAAACACCTCCGGGAATTTTACTTCAGTATAGCAGAAAAAAGCAGTTTACGCAAAGAAAAAACAGCGATACCGGAGCATCCGATATCGCTGTATTGCTTATTTTTTGCTGATCTGAATTTGAATGGCCGTCCATTTTTCAATCTGCATTCTTCTGGCGCGGGCATCCATCATGTCGGCGGCATCCGCCATCAGGTGCGCCCATTCCTCTGCTGTACGCTTGCCGGTGACCCGGGTGTACAGGTAGGGGCACTGATCCAGCTTTCGCCGGCCGAAGGCTCTGGCGTAGGGATTGAT
>JAZQHW010000123.1:0-9712 GCA_045540795.1 Faecousia sp.
CCCCTACGCTTCTTTCCATAACCCCAACGGTTTTGGTATGCTGCACTTCGGCTAAGAAAAGTATTTTTTTGACAAAAAAGGAACCCCCCGGTAAAACCGGGGGTTCCTTTTTCGCTACCGTTCGTCGCAGCAATGTCTGTATCCGCGGCAAAAGCCACCGGATTCAGCACACTGATGAACATTACAACAGCACACAGCATTGCCAATATCCTTCGCTTCATATTCCTTCGCCTCCACTTACAATTTACCAGTTTATTTATAACACAGAATCGGAATACAATCAAGAAAATGCTTTACTTTTTTTCATTGACATTTTTTGGCAAAGGAATTATACTGATAAATGTCCATTTTTCTTTATTTTTTAAGGATGTGTCTACTATGCTGACGACATTTCTCGCCACCCTGGAGCAGATGTCCCGGATCCTGCTCCTGCTTTCTGTAGGCTACTGTCTGAATCGATTTCATATTCTCCCCAAAAGCGCAGAAAGTGTCCTTTCCCGTTTGGTGACCACTCTTTTCCTGCCTTGTCTGATGCTGTACACCAATATAGCCGAATGCCGGATCACCTCGCTGCTTACTTATGGCAGCTTGGTTTTTGCAGGACTTGCCATCTGTTTGGGCACGATCCTTCTGTCCTATCCCCTGGCGCGTTTTTTTGGGGGTAAAGATCCTTTTCTCCGGGGTGTATACCGTTATGCTCTGGCATTTCCCAATACCGGCGCTGTGGCAACACCTCTTGTTCTGGCATTTTTCGGCACTGCCGGTCTGTTCCGGTTCAATCTGTTTTGGTTCTCCGCTATGATCGCCACCTATACCTGGGGCATCGCGCAGCTGCTTCCCTCCGGGCACAAGGTATCCCTTCAGGACCATATCAAAAAATGCCTGAATCCCACCACCGTGGCTATGGTGGCGGGTATGCTCCTTGGTGTCGTGGGTGCAGCCTCCTTCATTCCCCCCATCGTTTTAAGTACCATTGGAGAGATCAGCAACGGATATGTCATTATCGGTCTGATTATGGCAGGCTTTACCATTGCCGATTACCGCCCCAGTCAAATCCTGGGAGACAAAATGGTTTATCTGTACGCAGCCACCCGCCTGCTGGTATTACCCATTGCAATCACCGGCATCGTGCTGCTTTGCGGCGGCTCTGTGGAGCTGTGTACAATGGTTGCATTGGCACTTTCCAGCCCCAGCGGTATGAATGCAGTGATCTATCCCGCTTCCTACGGACAGGACTGCAAGGTAGGTGCCAGTATCGTTCTTATCTCCAGTGCCTGCTCCGTGCTGACCATTCCCTTTATTTATGCCCTTTTGCAGCTGTTTATTTAAAAACCACATATCCGCGGCGGTATCTTTTGTTTGACAGGATACCGCCGCTTTAGTATAATTAACCCGGAAGCATTGTATTGTTTCATACATAAATAAAGGAGCTTTATATTATGGATCCGAAATACGAAGCCTTATTTACCCCCTGGAAGATCGGCAATGTAGAGATCAAGAACCGCATTGTCATGTGTCCTATGGGCGGTACCTCTCTGTTTGGCTGGTTTGAGCTTACCGGCTGTAAATTTGACAAGGAAGCTGCCAAGCTTTTTCTGGAGCGTGCCCAGAACAACGTCGGTCTGATCATTCCCGGTATTGCCCCCCTTCGGGATACTTTTTGGGGCAAGTGGCTGTGGCAGAACCCTAAAATGTTTGACGATCTGAAGGAATTTATGGATGAGATCCACAAGACCGGTGCCAAGCTGTTTGTGCAGCTGACTGCCGGTATGGGTCGCAGCTGGGCAATTACCGAACTGGTGGCTCCTCTGCACAAGAATAAATTCACCCGGGCGCTGATCAAGCCCATTTTGGACACCAGCCACGAGCTGGCAAGTCCCAGTCCCCTGCCTTCCCGCTGGGATCCGGAGATCACCACACCGGAAATGACCGTGGAGCAGATCCACGAGATCATTGAAGCTTTCGCAAAAACTGCTAAGCTTTGCAAGGATGCCGGTGTAGACGGTGTGGAGATCCACGCAGTCCACGAAGGCTATCTGCTGGACCAGTTCACTATGGAATGGACCAACAAGCGCACTGACGAATACGGCGGTTCCTTTGAAAACCGTTATCGCTTCCCTGTGGAGATCGTAAAGGCAATCAAGGAAGTCTGCGGTGAGGATTTCCCGGTTTCTCTGCGGTATTCCGTAGAATCCAAGGTCAAAGGTTTCCGGGAAGGCGCTGTCCCCGGTGAAACTTATGTAGAAGCCGGTCGTTGTATGGAAGAATCTGAGAAGGCAGCCAAGTATCTGCAGGATGCCGGCTATGATATGCTCAATGCCGACAACGGCACCTATGACAGCTGGTACTGGGCGCATCCTCCTATGTATATGCCTCAGAACTGCAATCTGGAAGACGTTGCCCACATTAAGAAATTTGTGGACATTCCGGTGGTCTGCGCCGGACGTATGGAGCCGGATGTGGCTGCACAGGCAATTGCAGAAGGAAAGATAGACGGTATGGGTGTTGCCCGTCAGTTCCTGGCAGACCCCGCCTGGGTCACCAAACTTTTGGAAGACCGGCTGGAGGATATTAAGCCTTGTATCTGCTGCCATAGCGGTTGCTTTAACTTCTCTTCCTCCAAGGGTAAAGCAAACACCCAGGATCTGAAGGACACGATGGGTCTTGCCCGGTGCGCCATTAACGCAGAAACTATGCAGTCCACCAAGCACTATATCGAGCCTGCCACAACACCTAAGAATATTGCTGTGATTGGCGGCGGTATCGGCGGTATGGAAGCCGCTTTGGTCTGTGCCAAGCGTGGTCATACGGTGACCCTGTATGAAAAGTCCGGGGAACTGGGCGGTGTATTCATTGCTGCTGCCGCACCCTCCTTTAAGGAAAAGGACAGAGCCCTGATCGCCTGGTACAAACGGGAACTGACCAAGTATCCCAAAATTGAGGTCAAGCTGAACACCGAGATCACCGATGTAGAATCTCTGGGTGCTGACGAAGTGATCGTTGCCACCGGTGCGAAAGCCAACCGGATCCCGGTACCCGGTGCCGGCAGAGCGATCCAGGCAATTGACTTCCTGTTAGGCGAACGGCAGGTAGGTCAAAACGTTGTGATCATCGGTGGTGGTTTGACCGGCTGCGAAATAGCTTACGAATTGTACCTGCAGGGCAAGAATCCCACCATTGTGGAAATGCTGGATGACTTGATCTGTACTCCCGGCATTTGCCTTGCCAATACCAGCTTCCTCCGGGATTTCTTCAAAGCCAACAATGTGCCGGTTCATTTGGAAACCGGTGTTACTGAGATCGGTGACTTCTCCGTGACTGTCCGGGATAATGAGGGCAACACACAGCAGCTGAAAGCTGACGATGTAATTCTTTCTGTCGGCTATAAGCCCAATCCCATTGCCCAGAAGAGCAAGCATGTACACATCATCGGTGATGCCAGCAAGGTAGGCAATCTGCGCACTGTGATCTGGCAGGCATGGGATGTTTGTATGAAACTATAGGCTGAGAAAACTCGAACCGAAACAGCCTCTCAGCAGCTCTTTTTGCTGCTTTTTGACTTATCTTCCTTGCCTTGCGTCAGCAAGGCTGCGTCATCTGCGCCAAAAATCAATCAATAATTACTTGCTGAGAGGTGCCTTGCAGTTTTCAGCCATTTGCTCCTTCCAAAGCGAAGAAAATCACGCTGACAATACTTGTTATTATTACGGATTTTTAGATGTATTAGGAAATGCAGACGTCTATAAACCTGTTTGGATTCGAGTCCTCTCAGCCCAAGGAGGAATAATATGTACTTAACTGACGAACAACAGGCAATTCTGGACGGTGCCAAAGGCGAAACTATGGCTAAGGTTATGAAGACCCTGGTTATGTACGGTGATGCCTTCGGTGCCGACAAGATGGTTCCTGTCACATCCGAATACAACCACCTGGTCACATCCTTCGGTCTAAAAATGATGAAGCCCGTGTTCCAGCTGATGCAGCAGCTGATCGATGCCGGTGCAGTATCCGGTCAAAAATTCTCTGTAGATCCCCGACCTGTGGACAAAAACGTTCCTGCCAACCTGCTGCAGAATGTAATTTTCAATAAAATTATGTATGCCACCCAGGAAAGCTATGAAAAGCAGCTGCAGGAGCTGGGTCTTATGAACCAGAATGCATTTACCTGTGCCTGCTATCTGGATCAGGTAGGCAACAAGCCCCAAAAGGGACAGGTGCTCAGCTGGGCAGAATCCTCCGCGGTAGTTTACGCCAACTCCGTACTGGGTGCCCGATGCAACCGGAACTCCGGTATTATGGATATTATGGGTTCCATTGCCGGCTTTGTCCCCAACTTCGGTCTGCTGACAGACGAAGGCAGAAAAGCCACCTGGATCATCAAGGTGGAAACCACCAAAAAGCCGGAAGCACAGCTTCTTGGTTCTGCCATCGGTATGAAGGTTATGGAGGACGTTCCCTATGTAACCGGTCTGAGCAAGTGGCTGGGTACGGAGCTTAACGACGAAGCCTGCGCCTATTTGAAGGATTTTGGTGCCGCCACAGCATCCAACGGTGCTGTTGGTCTTTATCACATCGAGAATCTCACTCCTGAAGCCAAAGAGCAGGGTGCCGGTCTGATCGCAGAGGGTGCCAAGGTATATATCATTGACGATGCTGAGCTGCAGCGGGTGCAGGATGAATACCCTGTGATCTGGAAGAATCCCAACGCCAAGCCGAAGCTGTGCTTTGTAGGCTGCCCCCATATGAGTCTGCAGCAGCTGATCCGCTGGACAGAAGATGTGGAGTCCGGATTAAAGGAAAGCGGCAAGAAGAAAGTCTGTATTCCCACAGTATTCACCTCTGCACCGGCGGTCATCAAAGAATTCGAAAAGACAGAGTATGCTGCCCGGCTAAAAGCCACCGGTGTGATCCTTTCCTACATTTGTCCGCTGATGTATATGAACAACCCTCTGTGCGGCTCTATGCCGGTGATCACCTGCTCCAACAAGTTGCGCACTTATACCTCCGCCCGGTACTATACCGAAGGAGAGATCCTCAGCAAGATCACGAAAGGAGTGTAATGGGAAATGAGAGAATTTAAAGGACGTATCATCGCACCCGGCACCGTAACTGCCGAAGCTCTGGTCTCCCATGGCGGACTGAATACCCTCGCCTCCTTCCAGAAGGCACTGCAATTCGGTGACAAAACTGCCACCTGCGGCGATCAAAACAATCCGGATCTCTACGGCAAGCAAATGCTGGGCAAAGCCCTGTGTCTGCCCCAGACCATTGGCTCCACCACCGGCGGTCTTGTTCTTTACTGCGCCTGCGCTATGCAGCGGCAGCCTGCCTGTTTGCTGTTCAGCAAGCCCATTGATTCTTTGGCTGCCGCAGGCTCCATTCTGGCATCCGTTTGGCTGCCGGATGTAAAAATGCCTGTTGTAGACAGCTTAGGGGAAGACTTCTTAAACTATGTCAAAGACGGAATGTCCGTTACCATTCGGGATGACGGCACCGTTTGTGTCGAGTAAGCATACATTAAATATCCCGTTCACGAAACGTGAACGGGATATTTTTATAGTTCTATATACAATTCCGTAGTAGGTTCTCCGCTGCAAAGAACCAGTAACTGAGGCAGAATCCGGGTAAAATGTTCCGTAGAATTGTGGGCTTTCAACGCAGCTTTATCTGCCCAGCATTCCAGAAAGGTCAGCAGACAGGGATCTTTTTTGCTGACATTCAACGAATAGTAAACATTTCCTGCTTCCTCACGGGATTTTTCCACCAGTTCCCCGGCAAGCCGGCAAAACACTTCTATATTTTCTTCCTTTACCAGCATTTTTGCCACAATTTTGATACTTCCGGGGCAAATAACGATTTCTTTCATATTCCTTCTCCCTTTCTTCTTGATTTTCTTTTATTATAAAAACTATAGCAACACAAGTCAAGGAATGTACCAAATAAGTTTTTTGAATTCCCTACCGGGTAATAGTGGACAAACGGAATAAAATATGTTATATTTTAGAGTGATATTTTCTGTACTTTTGAAAATCATTAGGAGGTTCGGAAAAAATGGGCAAGCTAATTGTAATTGAAGGCACCGACGGTTCCGGAAAGTCCACCCAGTTCCGGCTGATGTCTGAGCATTTGGAAAGGGATGGAATTGCCTTTAAGCATCTGGTATTTCCCCGGTACAGTGAGGAAAGCTCCGCTCTGATCCGTATGTATTTGGGCGGTCAGTTCGGCACAAAGCCTACTGATGTAAATGCATATGCTGCCTCCGCGTTCTATGCGGTGGATCGCTTTGCATCCTATAAAATGGACTGGGGCAGCTGGTACGAGGCTGGCGGTTTGGTTCTGTCAGACCGGTACACCACCTCTAACGCAGTCCACCAGGCATCCAAAGAACAAGGTGCTGCCCGGGAAGCCTACTTGAAGTGGCTTTACGATTTTGAATATGACAAAATGGGTCTGCCCCGTCCGGATCTGACCATCTATCTGGATGTTCCCACAGACTTTACCAACAAGCTCCTGCGTCAGCGGGAGGAACAAACCAACACCAATGCAGATATCCACGAGCAGGATATGCAGTACCTTGCCACCTGCCGGGAATGCGGCAGAGCTGCTGCCCAATACTACGGCTGGAAAGTTATTGACTGTGTAAAAGATGGCGCGATGCGCTCTATAGAAGATATTCACAATGAGATTTATGCTGCAGTTAAGCAGTGTTTGGAGGGTTAAATTATGGTTTATATGCTGTTAGGCACCGGTTTTGAAGAAACAGAAGCAGTTGCACCCCTGGACCTTTTGCGTCGGGCAGGTATTGATGTGCTCACCGTTGGACTCAACGGAAAGACCATCTACGGTGCTCACAACATTGGTATCACCGCAGATATTGAAATTGGCGAAATGGATCTGACTGCAATGGATATGCTGATCCTGCCCGGCGGCTTGGGCGGTGTCACCTCCATCCGTGGCTGCAAGGCTGCCATGGACGCATTGCAGTTTGCCTGGGACAACGGCAAATTTGTAGCTGCCATCTGCGCAGGTCCCACAGTTTTGGCTGACCTTCACATCCCTGACGGTTTGAATGCTACCTGCTACCCCGGCTGTGAGGGAGCAATGGGCAATGCTAAAATGGTTCCCAATGTTCCCTGTGTACGGGACGGTCGTGTGATCACCGGCACCTCCGCCGGCTGTGCTGTTCCCTTTGGTTTGGCACTGATTGAAGCATTAAAGGGCGAAGAAGTCGCTAAAAAAGTTGAAAAGGATTTTGTGATCCGCTAACAGGAGGGTCAACTATGGACAACAACCGCAAAGATCCTTCCAGCTTGGTAGACGGTTGGCTGGATGAGATTTTGGAAAAGAACAATATTCCTGCAGAGATCGGTCCTGACGAGCAGGCAGTATCTTCTGCCGGTCTGACCCATCCGGACGACCTGGAGCTGGAGCGGATCGTAAAGGAAACGCTGGAAGAAGATTTCAGCGATGCTTTTGCCGATTCCACACCTCCGGAAGTGCAGGAAACACCGGTTCCCGTCAAAGAGGAAACACCGAAAACAGAGGAAAAGCCTGCAGAAAAGGAATCTCTGATCCGGAAGCTGCGTCCCAAAGCGCAAAAAGGCTACGGTCTTTTTGGTATTCCCCACATTTTAGCCACCTGTATTTGGCTGCTGATCATTGTCGTGATCGGTGTGTCCCTGGGCAGAACTTTGTGGCTGTGTGCTGAGGACGTGCTTGCTCTGGGCAAGAAGCCCCACGAGGTTACCGTTAATATTGATGTTCAGGACCGGATCCCGGATATTGCCAAAAAGCTGAAAATAGCCGGTATGATTCGCTATCCCGGTCTGTTTGAGCAGTTTGCCAAGCTTACCGGAAAAGGTGACCACATCCTCACCGGTTCCATCACCTTTAACGGGGAAACTGTTTATGACTACAACGCACTGATCAACGCAATGTCCTATAAGGGCAGTTCTACCGTTGTTGTAGAAATTATGATTCCCGAAGGCTATAACTGCGCACAGATCTTCTCCCTATTGGAAAACGAAGGTGTCTGTGATGCCAAGGCTCTGGAGGAATACGCTGCCAGCGGTGAATTAAATGAATACTGGTTTCTGAAAGACGTTGAGCGGGGTCACAAATACTGCCTGGAAGGCTTCCTCTTCCCCGACACCTATCAGTTCTATAAAGATGACGAACCCCGTCGGGTCTTAGAGAAGTTCCTGGATGACTTCGATTACCGTTTCACCGACCGGATGCAGGACAAGCTGACAATGCTGAACCAAAAGCTGGGCTATGTGCATATGGATATCCGGAAGCTGGTAACGATGGCTTCCATTATCGAGAAAGAAAAAGCAAACGCACTGGAAGGCTATGATATTGCATCTGTCTTCTATAACCGTTTGACCCACGCCAGCCAGTATCCTTGTCTGGAGTCTGATGCTACCATTCTGTATGCTACGGATTATCTCAATGCAGGAGAACTGACTACAGATGAACTGATCAACGCCAGTCCCTACAACTCCTACACCCAGCCCGGCTTACCTCCCGGACCCATCGCAAACCCAGGTCTTGCCAGCCTGGATGCCGCATTGGATCCTGAAGATACCAACTACTATTTCTTCATTTATGATGAGTCCTTTGGCGCTCACCGATTCTCCAAAACCTATGATGAGCATTTGGTTTGGTATAACAAATTGGGGTATGCAGATTGAAAAAGATAGAATTGCTTAGTCCCGCCGGAGATATGGAACGGCTGAAAATGGCTGTCCTGTACGGTGCGGATTCCGTTTACCTGGCAGGCACGGACTTCGGTATGCGTGCCTTTGCCGGAAACTTCTCCCCGGAGGAGCTTCCCAAAGCGGTGGCATTTGCCCACAGTCACAATGTCAGTGTTCACGTAACCGTGAACACAATGCCCCGAAACGATGAGGTGGCTTCCCTGCCCGCATATCTGGAGCGGCTGCAGGATGCCGGTGTGGACGCTTTGATCATTGCCGATCTGGGTGCATTCACCTTGGCAGGAAAATATGCTCCAAAATGTGCCCGGCATATCTCCACCCAACAGTCCATTGCCAACTACGAATGTGCCACCGCCTGGTATGATCTGGGTGCCCAGCGTGTTGTTTTGGCACGGGAGCTGAATCTGGACGAAATTCGAACCATCCGGGAGAAAACGCCCAAAGAACTGGAGCTGGAAACCTTCGGTCACGGTGCTATGTGTGTCAGCTATTCCGGCAGATGCCTGCTGAGTAACTATATGACCGGACGGGATTCCAACAGAGGCGCCTGTGCTCAGCCCTGCCGATATCAATACGCATTGGTGGAGGAAAAGCGTCCCGGAGAATACTTCCCGGTATACGAGGATGAAAAGGGCACTTACATCCTCAACTCCAAGGATATGTGTATGATCGACCACCTGCAGGATCTGCAGGATGCCGGTGTGGACTGCATCAAAATAGAGGGCAGAGCCAAATCGGCTTACTACGCTGCCGTGGTCACTGGTGCTTACCGCCATGCCATTGACGATGTGGCAGCCGGCAGACCCATAGATCCTGTTTGGCGGGACGAAGTGGATCACGTATCTCACCGGATCTACTCCACCGGCTTCTATTACGGTGAACCCGGTCAGTACACAGAACATTCCCGTTATATCCGCCAGTGGCAGGTTTGTGCCATCGTGGAAAGCTGCGACGAAAACGGCAGAGCTCTGTGTAGTCTGCGTAATAAATTC
>JAZQHW010000124.1:0-4631 GCA_045540795.1 Faecousia sp.
TTGGGCGTTCTGACACCAATGGAGAAACACCACAGCTATCTATTGGCAGCATAAAAAGACTTCCGGTAACCCAAAACAGGTCACCGGAAGCAAGAAAATTTTTATTTTATTTCACTGTCTACTTGACGGGGTGCAGTTCACTGTGGAGAAACAGCATATTTTTATTATTCTCACCGGTGCGGGTGTGAGTGTTACAGTTGTGACCCTTTCCGTTATCCTTATTGTGAGAGCTACAAAAGAAATCAGGAGAGAGAAATATGGAAAATAAAGAAGGTTTCAGTTTCACTTACTCCGCTGCGCAACAGCAGGAAGTGGCAGATATTCGCAAGAAGTATCTTCCTAAAGAAGAGGACAAAATGGAGCAGCTGCGCATGCTTCATGCAATTCCCACCCGGAAGGCACAGACAGCATCTCTTGTAACCGGTATTGTCGGTGCGCTGACAATGGGAACCGGTATGAGTCTGGCAATGACGGATATTGGTGCGGCATTGGAAAGCTTAGCAATGGTATTAGGCATCATAGTGGGTGTCGTGGGGATGATATTGGTGGCATTGGCGTATCCGATCTATAATCACGTGCTGAAAAAGCAAAGGGAGCGCATTGCCCCGGAAATCCTGCGGTTGACAGATGCGTTAATGAAATAAGCGTAAGGGTGTGTGCAATAAACACACCCTTATTTTTTGCGGCAGTTAAATCAAATGGTTGTGTTTGGCTGAGAATAATGATAAAATGTAACTATGAATATATTGTTGCAGAAGGGGTGTTGCATATGGCAAGAGTATCTACGAAGGAGAACAAGAACATCTATCAGATTACCCGGGAAGATTTAAAACTGACAAGAGAAGCCGCCAGTGATCTGCTGGAGACCATTGCTCCGGAGCGAATTGAAAAAATCGAGAATGAACGGACAACGCCTCATCCTGACGAAGTGCTGGTTATGGCTCAAAAATATAAGCAGCCCAACTTGTGCAATTTCTACTGTGCACATCAATGCCCTATCGGAGCGCAGTATGTGCCGGAAATAAAGGTTAAGGACCTGTCACAGATCGTTTTGGAAACACTGGCATCTCTGAATGCTATGCATAAAGAGAAAGATCGTCTTATTGAGATCACAGTGGATGGTAAGATATCCGGAGATGAACTGGCTGATTTTGTTGCGATCCAGGAACAGTTGGAAAAAATCTCTGTTGCTGTGGAAACATTGCAGCTTTGGTGTGAACGGATGTTGGCAACCGGAGCAATTGACCCGGAACAGTACCGGGCGTACAGAGAAAAATTGCAAACTAAACGAGCGTAATTTGCTGTCGGCAGAGAATTAACCCTGCCATTTTGCTAAATGGATCCTGTATTTACACCGCTTTCTGTAATACAATGAATGTATGAAAAGGAAAGGACGGGGATTTATATGGGGACAAGGGAGCGTATATTAACCATCCGTTTGTTGGAAAAACTGCAAGTGTATCCTGAATATAAAAAGATATTTGAAATAGAAGCAAAGATTAATACGGCAACGGAGAAAAAGGAGAAATGAATATGGAAATGGGATTTGGATTCAATGAATTTGCCTTTCCCGGTTTTGGTATGGGGTTTGGTATTATGGGCATTTTTGTGAGCCTTATTTTTGTAATCGTTTTTGGAATGTTCATCTTCGTTGCAGTTAAGGGAATCAGCCAGTGGAATAAGAATAATCACTCTCCCAGACTGACTGTACCGGCTACCATCGTAGCAAAGCGGACCAATGTGTCCCATCACCATCATCACGATCACGGCGGCACCGGAATGCATCATACCAGCCACTCTACATCCTACTATGTAACATTTCAAGTGGAAAGCGGTGACCGGATGGAATTACACGTTGCCGGCAACGAATTTGGTATGCTGGTGGAAGGTGACCGGGGTAATTTAACCTTTCAGGGTACACGGTATTTGGGTTTTGAGAGAAAATAAAAGGAGTGTCATATGGAGAGAATTATGGGTCTTAACCTATATCAAAAGATTATTCTGATACTTATGCTTATTATGGTACTGGTCTTTGCTGTGCTGTATCCTGTGACAATTTCACGGGTTGGATATGCATATAAGGATGCTATTTTGGTTCCAAGCCAGGAAAATGGCAATACGGTGTATTCCGGTAAACTCAAAGGAAAGCACGCGTGTTTTACTGTAACAGAAGATAAAACTGTTTTGTTCCGGTACGGTGATAAATCTTATGGTCCTTATACTGCGAAGGAAGATCCTACGGCAGTCCCGAAGGATTCTGATATGACGGAATATATGACCGGTGTCGAGCTTTGGAAGGCTGATGAGATTCTGTTTCGTGGCGGCATCCGCAATATGGGGGATTTTTATTGGCTCCAAAATGAGGACGGAACCAACAATATGATTGCTATTACCTACGGAGATAGTAATGGCATCGAAAGAGATGAGAACGGAAACATTGTCGATCCTTTTGAGCCATCTGCCTCTAATATTCTGGAATTAATGAACGGACCTAAGCTGACACACAAAGGTATGGGTCTTGTTTGGTTTGTCGCCGTGTTCCTTTGCCTGGTCAATGCCGTATCTATGCTGTTTGCAGATGAATTGTTCCGATGGCATCTTTCCTTCCGGGTTTGGAATGCAGACCGTTTGGAACCATCTGATTGGGAACTGACTGGACGGTATATCAGTTGGACGATCCTTGCGATTATGGCATTGGTCGTATTTGTTAAAGGCTTACAATAAGAAAGGCACAGTTATGGAAATATTTATTGTTCTGTTCTTTATCCTGTTTTTGCCGTTATCGCAAAGAATATTGCCCAGTGGTTTAAGAACGAGAATTCACCCAGATTGACGGTACCTGCCAAAATTGTGGATATGCAGCGGAAAACACACCACCATCATTCGGGTGGTCATCACCACCACACCCACACATATCATGTAACCTTTGAGGTGGAAAGCGGTGACAGGATGGAACTGAAGGTCAGCCGGAGCGAGTATGGCCTGTTAATTGTGGGAGATCGTGGAAAAGTTAGTTTCCAGGGAACAAGATATTTAGGCTTTGAAAGAGTGTATGAGGTGGGAGAATGAAACTGTTATTTAAGCAAAGATTTTTCTCTTGGTTTGACAGCTACGATATTTACAACGAAGCAGGGGAAACTGTCTATACCGTAAAAGGTCAGCTTGCCTGGGGGCATTGCTTGAAGATATATGATGCCCGGGGGAATGAGATCGGTACGGTGAAGGAACGGATCCTGACATTTCTTCCTAAGTTTGAGATGTATTTGGGAGACCGGTATATAGGTTGTATCAATAAAGAATTCACATTTTTCCGACCCAGATTCAATGTCGACTGCAATGGCTGGCAGGTGGACGGTGATTGGTTTGAATGGGATTACCAAATTTTGAACAGCTCCGGCAGACTGGTGGCAAATGTAACTAAGGAGCTTTGGAACTGGACAGATACATATGTAATAGATGTGCACGATCCGCAGGATGCCCTTTGCGCTCTGATGCTGGTGTTGGCAATCGATGCGGAGAAGTGCTCCAGAAGTGATTAAAGGTATGGCTAGCAGTAAAGAATATGCAGATTTTATTTTAGATCAATGCAGCGGTCTTTCGGCCCACGCAATGATGGGCGAATATGTGTTGTATTACAACGGTAAGGTCGTTGGCGGTGTGTATGATAACCGTTTGCTCGTTAAGCTCACAAAGTCCGCAAAGTCACTTATGCCAAATGCAGAGTATCAGTTGCCCTACGAAGGCGCAAAAGAAATGCTTTTCGTGGAAGCAGTTGAGGATAGGGTATTTTTAGAAAACCTGTTCGCGGCAATGTATGATGAATTGCCGGAACCTAAAAAGAGGAGATAAGGAAAATGAAAAAAGCAAGTAGTATTTTATGGGGTATCGTATTGATTGCCGCAGGCGTAATTTGGGCGATGAATGAATTTAATATTACAAATATCGATGTCTTTTTTGATGGTTGGTGGACATTGTTTATTATCGTTCCTTGCGGAATTGGTTTGTTTACAGAGCGGGAAAAGACTGGGAATATCATCGGTGTTGTGATCGGTGTATTCCTGCTGTTGTGCTGTCAAGACATTCTCAGCTTCTCTATGCTGTGGAAACTGCTTGTTCCTGCTATCGTTGTGATCGTTGGCTTGAAGATGGTACTTACTGGATTGTTCGGCAATAAAGCCAATGAGATCATAAAGCAGCTGAAACTGGAAGGGAAAGAGCCCCGATCCGGTTTTGCTGCCTTCTCTGGCAGTGATCTAAGCTACGAAGGCGAAGTGTTTGAGGGCGCAGAGCTTACAGCTGTTTTTGGCGGTGTGGAATGCGACCTGAGAAATGCCATTATTGAAAAGGACTGTGCTATTCGGATATCCGCCATCTTTGGCGGCATCGACATCCTTGTTCCTGCGGGCATTAATGTAAAGGTAAACTCCAACAGCATCTTTGGCGGTGTATCCAATAAAACCGCTGCTCACCAGAATGCTCCAACCATCTATGTCAGCGGAACTTGTATGTTTGGAGGCGTTGAGATCAAATGACCACGTTGCAGAAAGTAATTAAGTATTTGGCAATCGCATTTGCCATTTTCCTTACAGTCAGCATTATTGGTGGCATCCTGAGCGCTGTTGGTTTGTTTG